>CAYQKF010000032.1:0-44234 GCA_964417935.1 uncultured Pirellulales bacterium | reverse complement strand
ATGCTTTTTGGCGTGTATCTGCTGATACGAAAACGTGCGGTTCTCCGCTATATCTATCGCCTACTGGCGGTTTATGTTTGCCTGTTGGCCCCTAAAGGACAGGCTAACATACGGATATTTTAACGTATTTTCAAACAATGTCAACAAAAAAATGGACAAAAATTGCCAAAATTTTGGCCGCTCTTTTTCTATTGAAATCCGAACTATATCCTCTATAATCTCCCTAAAGCATGCTGATTTCCTTGCATTGATGGTAAATGCAGTTTTGGGTAGTGTACGGTTTAAGGAAAAAATAGGTGACTGTCCCTATTATTTTCTGGGTAGTGTACGGTTTAAGGAAAAAATAGGTGACTGTCCCTATTATTCCCAAGGAAAAAATAGGTGACTGTCCCTATTATTCCCTAATTCCCTAAATTCCCTAAGGAAAAAATAGGTGACTGTCCCTATTATTCCCCTATTATTCCAGGAATACGCCGAGCCGACCTTCGCTTGAAGCCTTTGGCCGATCTGTCGCAATGCCGATTTGAACAATGACAGCGGTAATCGTTGTCGTCCCTGACAATAGGCACTGGGGTCCGGCGAGGCCGTTACTTGTTGTCCGCAGGCGGCTTGTTCAGCTAAGATATGAGCCACCGCCTCTCGGCAGGGACAGTCGGGTTCCAAGACCTGGACGAGAAAGGCCCAGAGGGTTTGAATGGGCGTCCAGATTCGCTCTCGCCAGCGATAGTTCTCCGTTGCAGCCGCATCTATAATATCCCTCGCCGAGAGGAACTCGCTAAAGAACTTGATCCTTTTGAAAAAATCATCCTTGAGAATTTTTCTGAAATGTGCAATCCTGACCATTCGTAGCCTCCTTTCGTTTTAAGTGAATGTTTGGTTACTACAGTCCACTTAAAACATAGGAGGCCTTTTTTTCAAGTCTTTGCATTATAAAACGTTAACGCTTATCTTCATGCCATTCGTGACTGTCCCTATTATTCTCTATTATTCTTCTATTATTCTTCTATTATTTCTATTATTTCTATTATTCTCCCCAGAGGAAAAAATAGGTGACTGTCCCTATTATTCTCTATTATTCTACTATTATTCTATTATTCATTATTCCCCAAAGGAAAAAATAGGTGACTGTCCCTATTATTCTTTATTATTCTTCTATTATTCTTATTATTCTCTATTATTCTTATTATTCTATATTATTCTCCCTATTATTCTCTTTCTATTATTCATTATTCCACTATTATTCCATTATTCCCATTATTCCCTATTATTCCGCCCTTCGACCCGGCTCAAGACAGGCTAAAGAGCGGATAGCGTATCTCGAAGCTCTAAGCACTAAAACCTAATCTCTCAACAAGCTTGTTCCTTCAACTACGTTCAGGGCAGGCTCTGAACCCATTCGACTACCCCTTCGACTTCGCTCAGGGCTTCGGCTAATTCAGGGTAAACTCTGTCGAATGGATCCAAACCTCAAATGACAAAAGATAGCAAACACGGACCGAAGGCCCGCGGGTTTTCAACGTAAGGTGTCCCTTCCGACTCTGCAACCTCTCGGCCGAGGCAGAAAATGCTCCTGACCCCTTTTACTACCTTATCTTCATGCCATTCGTGACTGTCTCCATTTTACCTTATTTTTAGTCTATTTTTTGGGTTCACATGTGCACTCTTCAGCAGGTTTATTGCAGCCTGAGCAAACTTTATCTTTGATTGGCCTGCCGCATTTTTTGCACGGTGAACATCCACACGTCTGACACATGATTACATCTCCTTTCTTTTGCTATACGGAAAGCAAAGAGGATTATATTCTGTAACTGAGCCTCATGATTTTATAGCAATTTGATTTTGACTTCTGTTGGCCAGCTATATCTCTAAGCGTGTTAAGGAGTCGCGTAGTGCATTCCCCATCTTTTCCAGATAGCTTGTATTGCAACGATATCATAAACAGCTGAAAGCCCAACGAGAGTATAAACAATTCTGCTTAGAATACTCATATCTCCAAATATCGCTGCAACTAAATCAAAATTAAACACGCCGATTAAGCCCCAGTTAAGGCCTCCGATTGCCAACAGTGTCCACACTACAACATCCAGAGTTTTCATCCCTTTCATAGTTTTGTCCCCTATACAGTTTTGTAAATATTAAATTAACTCAACATCCGGTTAATACACAATTGGAGCATCATATCAATCTCGTTCAGTGGGTATGTCTCGGTGACAACCTTTACAAGAGCTTTTGCGGCGTAGTCGAGATCTTCGTAGAGGTGTTCTCGCTCATTCCGGGTCGATGCGATCCAACCTAAGTGGATTCAATTTCTTTAACTTGCCATGTGCCCTTTGGTTTTTTACACAGCTGCTTTTATTGTAATTGCCCATCAAAATTTCCTATTTAATTACTTGGGCATTACAACCGCATCGATTACATGAATCACACCGTTCGAGCATTCTATGTCAGTTTTGACAACTTTTGCCGAATCTACCATGACCATTTGACCTTCGACGTTGATAGTCAGAGATTGACCATTTACAGTTTTTGCGTCAGCGAGTTTAACTACCTCAGAGGCCATTACTTTACCCGGCACTACATGGTAAGTAAGTATTGAAACCAGCTTTTGCTTGTTCTCAGGTTTTAACAAATTCTCAACCGTACCAGCAGGCAACTTTGCAAATGCTTCGTCAGTTGGAGCAAAGACTGTGAATGGCCCTTTACCTTTAAGCGTCTCTACTAGGCCAGCTGCCTTGATCGCCGTAACTAAAGTAGTGAAATCTCCCGCACCAACAGCAGTATCAACTACATCCTTCTGTTCGGCCGTTTCTTTACAACCAATCTGTGAAACAAGTAGACCAACTAAAAGTAACGTTAGCATACAAAATGTGCAGTTATATTTCGCTTTCATAATATTACCTCCCAAAATGATTTGAAGTTCCCATACGGCTGCTCCTTTAGGATTCTAAAAGGATACCTCACATCATTCTGAAAGTATTTTTAAAAAAAGCAATAAAATAATGTGAAAAAACCATTTTTTTTTACAGGGCACTTGCTGCAATATAAAACTATGCCACAAAAGGAGTTATGGGAATATAAGGAATTCCCTTATAAAAAAACAGCGACATAACCGGCATCTCAGCAGATTTTGAAACAAGAATTATAGAAGTGGTTTTGGCAACAAATGGGGACAGGCAATAAATGGCAATAAATGAATAGAATAAATGAATAAATGGGGACAGTCACGAATGGCATGAAGATAAGCGTTAACGTTTTATAATGCAAAGACTTGAAAAAAAGCATCCTATGTTTTAAGTGGATTGTAGTCGTCAAACATTCACTTAAAACGAAAGGCCGTCCCCGTCAAGTGCAAATAGTTATTCTCGACTTGCCAGAGGTCTCATCCAGCCTAACGGGGTCAATTCGGCAATTGGACTGGCCGGATGGGTGCTGATGCGGCCTGAGTTTTGCAGGGTGTGCTCTCCTGCTCTGACCGGCTCTGGTCTCGTCGTGCCGGGAGGGGGAGATTTATGCCACCGGGGTCTCGAACGCAGCGAGCCATCCCCAAGCTGCGCTTGAGGCTGCCACACTTTTTTCCAAACACAAGAAACGTCCTAATTACATGCAATTTGTATAAGCTACCCATTAACGGTAAGAGCCGGTTTTTCAGGAAACCGAACCCAATTTATGGCCTGGGCCTATGGTATATAGCCGTTTTTTCGACTCGGTGTTGATATGGGAGGAAACGACCTTGCCGACAAAGATTATATGGTCGCCGGCGGGTATCCCCTTCAACTTCGCTCACAGCCGGTCTTCCTGACTGCTCTTGCAAAGACGGCGGCCCTCTTGGCTGATTTTGCTCATAAGCTCTTGACTATGTAAGAAAATTTAGGTAAATCACATTGAAGACACAGATTAACACAGATTGGAGTTGATTACCACAGACAAATCTGTGTAATTTTTCGTTAAAAATTTGTGAAATCTGTGGAGACGGATAAATAATTGGAAAGGGCACTTATATGGTAGAACAATTGGCAATCGACGGCGGTCCCAAGACAGTAACGAACGACCTGGCAGGCTGGCCACAATTTAATGAAAAGGCAATCAAAGCAGTGGAAGAAGTGCTTAGGTCAGGCAAGGTCAATTATTGGACCGGGCCCAAAGGGATGGAGTTTGAGCGTAAATTTGCCGAGTGGCAGGGCAGCAAATATGCCATTAGCGCATCAAGCGGCACTGCGGCCCTCCACATCGCGCTCAGCGCTCTGGGGATCGGACCAGGTGATGAGGTCATCGTGCCCAGCTATACATTCATAGCCAGCAGCTTCTCAATCGTTCAGGCCGGAGCAATACCACGTTTTGCAGATGTTAATATCGACGACCATTGCATCAGCGTCGAATCGGCAGAGAAGCTCGTCAACGAACGAACCAAGGCGATTATGCCCGTGCACTTGTATGGCAACGTCTGTAACATGGATAAGGTAATGGCCTTTGCAAAAAAGCATAAGCTGTTTGTCATTGAGGACAACGCCGAGGCGTTTGGCGGCCTCTACAAAGGCAGAAAAACCGGCACCATTGGTCACGTCGCTGCATGCAGCTTCTGCCAGAACAAGACGTTTACCACCGGCGGCGAGGGCGGTATGGTAACCACTGAAGACGAAGACCTTGCCTGGCAGGCACGCAGCTTTCGCGACCACGGTTATGACGTCAAACAACGCTTGAGCCTGCTCGAGCTGGAGCAGAAACTGCCTTATATTCATAACGTGGTCGGATGGAACTATCGTATGACAGAGATGCAGTCGGCTATTGGACTGGCGGAGCTGGAGCGAATCGATAACTGGAATCTGCCAAGACGCAAACGCAACGCTCATATCATAATCGATGCGATAAAAGATTTACCCCAGGTCAAATATGTGCCTATTGACACCGAGGAGCGTCAGAACGGCTGGTATGTTTTGGCGTTTTCTCTGGATATTGAGAATATGACCTGCGACATAAATCAATTTGTCGCTGCGTGCACTGCCGAAGGTGCTCCGTGCTGGAAGGTCTTCTGGCCCCAATGCCATACGGAGCGGGCCTACCAGGAATACAATTCTTTTGGCAAAAGCGGCTTTCCCTTCAGATCCAAAGAATACACTAATCCCGAAAGTGTGGACTATAGCAAGGTAGAAGTGCCCAATGCCGTCTGGCATCAGAGCCATACGTTTACCTGTTTCGCATTTCCAACCTATAGTGATGAAGATTGCCGACAGATAGGCAAGGCACTGGCCAAGGTAATAAAGGCCTATTCAAAGTAAATGAGAAGAAAGGATGTTATCATGTCCGGTAAAATCAAATGGTCTGTGATTGGGTCTGGTGGAATTGCCAAAAGGAGAACGATTCCAGAGGGTATTTTAAAAGCCGATAATGCCGAGTTGTCTGTAGTATTCGATATCGATGCACAAGTGAACGCTGAGGTGGCCAAAAAGTTTGACGCCAGACAAGCAGTGAGTATTAGCGACCTGCTGGACGCGGATATCGAGGCCGTTTACATTGCCACTCCCGCCCACCTTCACGCCGAACAGGTCCGAGCCTGCGCCAGAGCCGGAAAGCACGTCCTCTGCGAAAAGCCTCTGGGTATGACAGTTGCTGAGGCCCAAGAGATGATTGAAGTGTGTAAACAAATTGGCGTTAAGCTTGGCTGCGCTTTTATGATGCGCTTTGTGGCCCAACACCAGCACGCACTAAGGCTGATCAAAGAAGGCAAGCTCGGCACACCGACTTATGCGCGTGCCCAGCTTTCCTGTTGGTATCCACCCATAGAAGGTGCCTGGCGACAGGATCCTACCACCGGTGGTGGTGGTTCGCTTATAGACATGGGAGGCCATTGTATCGACCTGCTGGAGATGTTCTTTGAAAAGGTTGCCAAGGTCAGTTGCTTTATCAACAATACCGTTCACGATTATAAATCGGAGGACAGTGCGGTAGCTATGCTGTTCTTTGAAAATGGCGCTTTGGGCAGCGTTGATACCTTTTTCTGCATCCCCGACAACAGCAGTAAGAACGTACTCGAACTCTACGGCTCAAAAGGCTCAATATTAGCCAAGGGAACCATCGGCCAGGCATCAGCCGGGGAGATGATTGCATTTCTGGAACAAGACAGTGAGGAATATGACGCACAGCAGGCGCGAACAGAATCTCATGGGATAACAATTAGTCCTGAGCCGGTAAATACTTATCAAGCTGAGGTCGAAGAGTTTAGCCAGGCAATCATAGATGACCGTGAGCCGCTCATAAGTAGTGAGCTGGGCCTGCGAAGTCAGAAGGTACTGACCGCCTGCTATAAGTCCGCCAGGTCGGGCAAGGTAATTGAGGTCGGCTAAAGCTTGATTTTGGTTAATTGGTCAGTGTTTAATTGGTGAGTGGTTAATTGACCTACTCACTACTTACCACTCACTACTCACCATTTACCTAACCCGGTCGAGCCGGAATCAAAAAGAGGGTAGATAAAAGACTGACGCCTTACCAAAACCACCTTCTGCTGTTAAGCATCCGTCTAAATCGCACGACCGCAATCTCCCTCCCCACCCTCTTTTGAGGGAGGGAGATTGCTTGTTCTGAAAACAAAAAGCTTTGCCTCTGCTGCCGGGTCGATCAAACGCCACGCCAAATAAAAACCGATTTGGCATGTCGTTTGAAGCGCCCCTCGGTTTATCAACTTCGAATCATCTATATGCTATCAAAGTTGATATTGTCTTCGGGGTGCCCCTTCAATAACAAACTGAAGCGGCACCAAAAAAGTTCTTGAACATAATATTCCAACACTATAAAAGAATGGTATATGAGAACACCCCGTAAAGGGGAATATACGCGTTTTGAGTCCGATGCTTACTATCACCTGATTATCTCAGGAGGCTTTATGCCACAACCTTTTTAAACGGACTCCATAGTACAGTTTTGTTTTACTGGCCCTTTCAACCCAATTTGGGGGGAAAGGGGGTTTTTATGCTCACATTACTATTTTGTGACCATTTTGCGCACAATTTCATTTGTAACAGAGTAACAGACTAAGTGACCCTGATATGGATTTTACAGACACCATTACTGAGAACACGCTGCGAGCGATTCGTTTTGAAAGGCCCGAACATATCCCGGTGGTTTTCTGGATCAATCCTGCGTGCAGGTATCACTATCCACAGGACGTTTTGTTCGAGCTAATGGCTGAACACAGCATTTTATTCCCTGACTTCACTTCGGAAGATGCAGTATCACCTGAATTGGCTCCCTGGGAACGCGCCGGTAAGCCTTACACGGATGCTTGGGGCTGCGTTTGGGAAACTACCGGTGACGGCATCACCGGTGCGGTGACAAAGCACCCACTAACAGATTGGAACACCTTGCAGGATTTTGCACCGCCCGACCCCGCCCAGACAAACGGCATGGCAGCTATCGATTGGTCCATAATCAAGGACAAAATCCTCAAGGCCGCAGCAGAAGGAAAGCACGGTGCCGGCAGCCTGGAGCATGGCCACGCCTTCCTGCGGCTCAGCTATCTTTGCGGATATGAAAGACTTCTGCTCGATATGGCAGATGGAGAAAAGAGGCTCTGGCAGTTGATTGAAATGGTCGAAGAATTCAGTATAGGGATAGTACAGCGCTATGTTGACCTCGGCGTTACGATGATGCGCTATCCGGAGGATTTGGGGATGCAACTCGGCCCAATGCTTTCGCCCGAATACTTCAGAACGTATATCAAACCCATATACGAGCACCTGATGGCACCGGCTCAGAAGGCGGGCTGCCTGGTGCATATGCACTCTGATGGTGACATTCGCGACCTTGTGGACGACCTTGTCGTTAGCGGCGTAGATGCACTCAACCTTCAGGATATCGTTAACGGCATCGACTGGATAGCAGCGAACTTAAAGGCAAGAGTCTGCATCGACCTCGACATAGACCGGCAGCAAATCACCCACTTTGGCAGCCCGGAACAAATTGACAGTTTAATTCGCCAGGAGGTTGAAAGGCTCGGCAGCCCGGAAGGGGGCCTTATGATGATATACGGACTTTATCCAGGTGTACCGCTTGAAAATATAAAGGCGATTATGGACGCAATGGAACGATATGCCGCTTTCTATTCTTAGCAATTTGTTTTATTATGATTCTGTTTGCCCACGAAAACAATTATAGTACCAGCAAATGGAAAGGAAACGGAATATGAAAAAGCTTGGCGCAGCGATAATTGGTTGTGGTTGGGTCGCGGAAGAGTATGTAAAGGCCTTTCAGAAAGACCATCGCTCCGAGGTGCGAACGCTGGTTAGCCGAAATACTGCCAACGCAGAAAGGTACCGCGACCGATACGACTTAAAGTGCACCATCGAAACCGACGCTTCTAAAATGCTTCGGCAGGATGATGTGGATATTGTAGTCGTATGCACTCCCCATAATGTACACACGGAATACGTGGTCGCCGCTGCAGAGGCTGGCAAGAATATTATTATCGAAAAACCGGTAGCGTTGACTCCGGAAGATGTCCACAAGCAGCGGGAGGCAGTAAGAAAGAATAAAGTCAAAACAGTAGTGAGTTTTGTGCTACATTGGAATCCGTTGCTGATGACTATCGACCACCTAATTGAGCAGGGTGTATTCGGAGACATCTTTATGGTGGAGGTCGATTATCTGCACCGGATATGGGATTTAAAATGGTATGGCAGCCGGGAAGAAAGCGGCACGGCACTTCTGACAGCGGGCTGCCATGCAGTGGATGCCCTTCGATGGTTTGGACGCAGTGAGGTCGAGGAAGTGTCAGCCTATCAGGTAAAGACTGAAAATCCTGCAGAATACCCGGGAACGATTTCAATCAACGTAAAATTCAAGGATGGGAAGATCGGACGCAGCACCACAACCTTTGACGCAAAGATGCCATACAGGTTCAACATCGGTATCTATGGCACCGCGGGCACACTCCGCAACAATGAACTTTTTGCCCCGAAGCTTTTCCCCGGCCAAAACGATTTCACAAAGATTCCCTGTATCCTTCCGGACAGCGGTGATGTTACCCATCATCCTTTTCAGGGCGAAGTGTCTCATTTTCTCGATTGCATTATCAGCGACCAAAAGCCGTTTCCCGACCTCGATGATGCGGCACTGACGCATGCTGTGTGCTTCGCTGCCGACCACTCCGCAGAATCCGGCAGATCGGTGTCTATCAGCAAATTCGAAAACTTGTTGTGACTTATCTTCGATGTGGTATCTTAGTGTAAAGAAAGATTAAGCGGCAAATCTAAATTAATCTTAAATAGGAATTAGAGATAAAGGGACTCATATTCGACATCAAGAAGTACGCCATACATGACGGCCCGGGTATCCGCACGACAGTGTTCTTCAAAGGCTGTCCCTTGCAGTGTCAGTGGTGCCACAATCCGGAAAGCTGGAGCAGTTACGCCGAACATAGTCTGCGCACGAGCCGATGTATCGGATGCGGTCAATGCGCAGAGGCATGCCCACAGCAGGCAATTTCGCTTGTCCCGTTAGAAATTCTACCACCGGTCAGCAAGGGCGAAAAGAGAAGTTTTCCAACGGGGCCTGTCGAAAACCAGCCTGTAACAGATACGGACAAATGCAACCTCTGCGGCCGATGTGTGGAGGCCTGTACGGCCGGTGCGAGGGAGATCATCGGGCACCAGATGACCGTTAGTGAAATAATGGATGAAGTTGAACAAGATATTATTTTCTACGACCAGTCCGGCGGTGGTGTTACGTTCTCCGGAGGCGAACCTTTAATGCAGCCGGAGTTTCTTCTTGCAGTGCTGAATCAATGCCAGGCGCAGCAAATACACACAGCGGTGGATACGAGCTGTTACGCAGAGCCGGAGATTGTAGAAATGGTCAGCGAAAGAACCGACCTGTTTCTTTGCGACCTCAAACATATAGACAACGAAATACACGAGCGTTTTACCGGCGTGGGAAATAAATTAATATTGGATAATATCAGGCGTCTCTCAGAAGCCGGCAAAGAAATCGTTATCAGGATGCCGGTCATTCCCGGCTTTAATGACGACCAGGCAAACATCGAAGCAACGGGTAAATTTACGGCGTTACTGCATGGCGTCAGAAGAATAGACATCCTGCCCTTCAACCGTGGAGGAAAAGAGAAATCGGCCCGACTCACGGCCGAGAGCAAACTCATGCAAGTTGAAACTCCCGACGAGGAGGAAATGAACTCGATTGCAAAGGAGCTTAGCAAATACGGATTCGAGGTTAAAATTGGTGGTTAATAATATGAACAAAAGAGTATCAAAACTGCGCAAACAAAGTATTGAGACCAGGCCGTATATTTCCACTGAACGGGCGGAACTGTTGACTGAGTTTTATAAGAGCGATATTTCCCAACGCGAATCTGTTCCCCTCTGCCGAGCTTTATCATTCAAACACCTTATGGAGAACAAGACGATATGTATTAACGATGGTGAGCTGATTGTGGGTGAGCGTGGGCCGGCCCCCAAGGCCACGCCGACTTACCCCGAGCTATGCTGCCATACGCCGGAAGACCTGCGCGTACTCAACAGTCGTGAAAGAACACCCTTTGTGGTTACGGAAGAGGTTAGAAAAATCTACAGCGAGAAAATCATTCCTTTCTGGACCGGCAAAACCATGCGGGAAAAACTCTTCGGCGCAATGGACCAAAAGTGGCATCAGGCATTCAACGCAGGGGTGTTCACCGAATTTATGGAACAACGTGCCCCCGGCCACGCTATTCTTGATGACAAGATTTACCACAAGGGTATGCTGGACTTTAAAGAGACAATCGCAGAAAACCAAAAGAAACTCGACTATTTCAATGACCGGTGTGCTTATGAGAAGGACCAGGAATATCAGGCAATGAGTATTTGCGCCGATGCCGTTATTATCTTTGCTCAGCGGTACGCCGCCAGGGCGAAGGAATTAGCGCAGCAGGAGAATGATGCTGTTCGCCGTGGTGAATTGGAACAGATAGCCGAGGTCTGTTCATACGTACCGGCCCATGCGCCTCGCAATTTTTGGGAGGCTTTGCAGTCGTACTGGTTTGTACACTTGTCAGTGATTACGGAATTGAATACATGGGACTCTTTTAATCCAGGTCGCCTTGACCAGCACTTGTTACCATTCTACGAAAAAGGCCTGGAGGAAGAAAGCTTGTCGCCCGAACAGGCCAAAGAGCTGCTTGAGTGTTTCTGGATAAAGTTCAATAATCAGCCCGCTCCGCCAAAGGTCGGAGTTACCGAAGAACAAAGCGGAACCTACGTTGACTTTGCACTGATTAATACCGGCGGGGTAAGGCCGGCCGATGGAAGTAGCGCAGTCAACGATATTTCATATATGATTTTGGATGTGGTCGAAGAGATGCGGCTGCCCCAGCCCAGCTCCTGCGTTCAAATCAGCAAGAAGAATCCTGACCGGTTCCTGAAGCGTGCCTGCGAGGTGATTCGCACCGGATTCGGCCAACCTTCTGTGTTCAACACAGACGTTATCATAAAGGAAATGCTTCAGGACGGCAAGAACATGACGGATGCCCGTACCGGTGGTCCCAGTGGTTGCGTGACAATCAGTTCGTTTGGCAAGGAAAGCTGTACCCTGACCGGCTACATAAATTGGCCGAAGATTTTTGAGCTGGCCTGCAGCAACGGGGTTGACCCGAACTCAGGCGAGCAGGTTGGCCCTCAAAGCGGTGATGCCTGCAAATTCGATTCTTATCAGCAGTTAGTGGATGCCTATAAGGAACAACTCAGATATTTCATCGACTTGAAAATCAGGTCTAACAATGTCATCGAACGGCTCTATGCCAATTATATGCCCGCTCCCTTTATGTCAATTCTAATGGACGACTGCATTGCTCGTGGGCTGGATTACCACAACGGCGGCGCAAGGTATAATCCAACCTATATCCAGGGCGTTGGTATCGGCACGGTAACCGATGCGCTGGCAGCAGTGAAGTATAATGTTTTTGAGAAACAAGATATTGCTATGGATGAATTACTTACGGCGATGCGGGCTAATTTCGAGGGACACGAACGCCTTCAGCAGAGGCTGCTGTATCATACACCCAAATACGGCAATGATGATGATTACGCAGACAGCATTGCTGAAGAAGTATTTAATGCTTACTACGAATTGCTCAACGGCCGTCCGAATACCAAGGGCGGCAAGTATCGTGTGAACCTGCTTCCCACAACGGTACATATCTATTTCGGCTCCGTGGTGAATGCACTGCCCAACGGCAGAAAAGCCGGTGAGCCGGTTTCCGAGGGTATTTCACCCACCCAGGGTTCCGACACCAAGGGGCCAACCGCTGTTATCAAGTCAGCAGCCAGAATTGACCACGTCCGCACCGGCGGAACACTCTTAAATATGAAATTCAATCCGGATGTACTCGCCGGCGATGGTATTGATAAGCTTGCTCATCTGATAAGGTCCTACTTCAAGCTCGACGGCCATCACGTTCAGTTCAATGTCATTGGCGCCGAAACGCTGCGGAAAGCCCAGCAAAATCCTGAACAACATCGTGACCTGATAGTAAGGGTGGCCGGTTTCAGCGATTACTTCGTAGATGTAGGTCGAGACCTGCAAAACGAAATCATCGCCCGCACCGAACAGCAATCATTATAGAATTTTATGGGCATCGTTTTTTTCTTGATGTGATTTTACAACATGAGCTTACATATTTTGAGCAGGTATAAACTGGAGCTTTGTTATGAAATGTAATTCAGTCGTAGTAACATCGTTTGTTCTATCCCTTTTCCTTTTTGGTTGCGGGCATACTGCAAAGGAGAAACAGTTGGAGCAGTTTATTGAAAGTCATGTCGCAAAAGTCGAACCTTTGACAACGCAGGCGAATCTTGCCTATTGGGATGCTTCCACGACAGGCAGGCCGGAAGATTATAATAAGCATAAGCAATTTCAGCTTAAGATTCGGCAAATCTACAGCGACCCTCAAGAGTACGCCTTGCTCAAGGATATGAAAGAATCCGGACAAATCAGGGACGTCAGAGCGGTCCGACAATTAGATAAATTATACTATGCTTATCTGAGGAATCAGACAGAGCCGGAGCTGTTGGAAAAGCTCGTTGATTCGGACAGTAGAATCCAGGAAAAGTACAACACTTTCCGCGGCACCATGGACGGTAAAAAGGTTACAATGAGTGACATTTACACAATCTTAACAACGGAAAAGGACTGCCGCAAAAGGGAGCTGGCCTGGAGGGCAAGCAAACAGGTGGGAGATGCGATTTTTGATGACCTTATCGAATTGGTCAAGCTGCGCAACAAGGCGGCTCGAAAGGTTGGTTTTGAAAATTATCATACTCTTTCTATCATTTCAGGCGAGCAAAGTGTGGAAGAGCTCGACCGTATCTTCGATGAGCTTTGTGAATTGACCAGCGAACCCTTTGCCCGTTTGAAGAAAGAGCTGGACCACATCCTGGCAGAGGGTTATGGCATTGCCCCGGAGGATTTGATGCCCTGGCACTATCATGACCCCTTCTTTCAAAGAACCCCTCTGGTTTATGACCTGGATTTGGATATCTATTACAAAGACCAGGACGTCAAGGTATTAGCGGAAAAATATTACTCTGGTATCGGCCTGCCTGTTGATGATATTCTCGCCAAAAGTGATTTATATGACCGTGAAGGCAAATATCCACATGCTTTCAGTTTTGAGGGAGACCGCCACGGAGACGTTCGTATTTTGTGTAACCTTCAGAGTACCGAACGCTGGATGGAGACCATATTACACGAACTGGGTCATGCGGTTTACAGTAAATACCATAATCGGAAAGAGCCCTGGCTGCTGAGGGAACCGACCCACAGTTTTACCACCGAAGCCGTTGCGATGTTTTTCGGCAGATTAAGCCGTAATGCTGTCTGGATGCAGCAAATGTTGGAGCTGCCGGAGGCACAACGGGAGAAAATTGAAAAGGTAAGTACAAAATACACCCGGTTCCAGCAAATCCTTTTTGCCCGATGGGCTATGGTTATGTATAATTTTGAAAAGCAATTATATGCCGACCCCGAACAGGACCTTAATACACTATGGTGGGATTTGGTTGAGAAATATCAATTTGTTAAGAGACCGTCGGGACCTGTTAACGCAGGTTGGGCATCCAAACTTCACTTCACCATGGCGCCCTGTTATTATCACAACTATATGTTGGGTGAATTATTAGCATCTCAACTGCATAACCACATCGTTCACAAAGTTTTGATGCTTAAAACGGATGAAGGCGTTAGCTATGTCGGAGACAGAAGGGTCGGGGATTATCTGCGCGAGAAAGTTCTCCAACCGGGAGCACTCTATCATTGGAACGAGATGATCGAACGGGCAACCGGAGAACCATTGACACCGAAATACTTTGTGAATCAGTTTATAAAATGAGAGAGTTGTGACTTACTTAATTGCCATATTTGTCTATTTGTTTGTCCTGACTGGCATCGGAATTTATAAATCCCGGCAGGTCAAGACGCAGGTCGATTTCTCAGTGGCGGGCAGGACCCTCTCACCGTGGATTATGGTATGCACAATGTTGGCCGTCTGGATAGGCACAGGGTCGATTGTGGGCAACGCCGGCAAGACCTATGAAGTCGGCATGGCTGCCTTCTTCCTGCCTTTGGGAACCTTCGTCGGAATGATCCTGCTTTCCTTTATCGCCGCGCGTGCCCGCGATATCGAGGCCATCTCGGTACCTGAGATAATAGGCAGACGATATAACAACACGGCCCGGCTGCTGGCCGTGATCGCACTGGTGATCGCCTATATGGTTATCGTGAGCTATCAATTTAACGCAGGCGGGATGGTGCTGGAAGTCATCGCAGGCAAGAAAGAAAAAGTGGCACTGAAGGTCGATGATATCCTCACGAAATATCATGTCAGTAAAGGATATTTCCATTATGAGCCACCAAAAGACTGGACGGGAACAACAGAAATCAAATTTCATGTGAAAAGCAAAGGCTCAGACAAATGGTCAGAGACGCCGGAAATCTTTACCGTTAAAGTCGTTCAGTCAACCGAGATATCTGGCGAAAAAGCTCAAACCAGCCGGCTGCAAAACAGCAGCGTGATTAAGGAAAATACCTTTACACGAGTTATAATAAAAGGATATGACAGCGGCTTTAAGAAACGCGATGGGATATACCGATTGGCCTCAATACCAAAACAGGGCCAAATCTTCCTCCACGAACCGGTACTGACCGCCCAAACAGCAACAATTATCGCTGCCGTTTTCATTATTGCTTATACCATGCTGGCTGGGCTGTTGAGCCTGGCGTTCGCCGACATTGTTACCGGCATAATTATCACAGTTACCCTCCTGATAGCCTTTCCCGTACTGCTGACTAAAGCCGGAGGTTTTAGCGGTATGCAATCGGCCTTCGCCGTGATGGGGGATCGGCCGGATCATATGAAACTCTTTGGAGTCTTTGGTGCTGCGGATTATATCAATTTCCTCCTGCCGGTTTTCCTGCTCGTGATGGGCGATGCCAACCAGTACCAGCGCATCTTCGCCAGCAAAAACGCCAAAGGCGCGCGCACCGCCGTGGTCGTTATGATATTTCTCGCCCTGCTGGTCGAAGAGCTCATCATCGCCGAAGCCTGGTTCGCGGGCAGCCTAACGCCTGACCCGGAAAACGGACGCTACGTTCTCATCTTCGCCGCCCGGCACTTTATGCCCCGGGCACTCGGCATTATCTTTATGATAACAGTGGTCGGCATTATCATCTCCACCGCCGATTCATTCCTGCTGGTGCCCTCGACCACGTTCATCAAGGATGTCTATCTCAATTACATCAATCCCAAGGCCCCCGAAAAGCGAATCGTCTTTATGAGCCGCTTTATGGTCCTGACCTTCGGAGTTATTGCCTGGCTGGTGTCACTGGTGTTCTCACAATCCACGACCGTATTTGAAAAGGCGCTCTATGCCTTTACGGTTTACGGCTCAGCCATTACTCCCTGCCTCGTGGCGGCCTTGTTCTGGAAAAGGGCCACAACCGTCGGTGCGATTTCTTCGATCCTGGCCGGTACGGTAACAACGCTTTTGTGGGAAGAAGTAATAAAGGTCCATTTGCCAACTGAGCCGGCTAAGCTCGATGCAGTACTGCCCGCCATAACCCTGTCTGTGATTTGCCTGATAGTGGTCAGTTTGTTGACTCAAAAGAAACAGCCAACTGGAGGTGATTGACAAATGTTCGGCGCCGACGTCTATGTTGAAAGAAGAAGCCGACTAAAAGAGCAAGTTCAATCCGGATTGATTCTTTTCTTGGGCAATGAAGAAAGCCCGATGAATTATCAGGACAATCAGTATTCTTTTCGTCAGGACAGCTCATTTCTCTACTATTTCGGGCTCGATTGTCCGTCTCTGGCCGCAATTATTGATGTTGACCAAAACGAAGAAATCATCTTTGGTGATGATTTAACGATTGATGATATTATCTGGACGGGGCCGCAGCCGGCTTTGAGTAAGCGGGCTCAGGAAGTAGCCGTTCACGAAACCGCTCCTGTTGATAAATTAAAGGTTGTGTTGAAGAGAGCTGTTCAGCAGGGCAGAAAAATCCATTTTCTTCCCCAGTACAGGCCGGAGAATGTCTTGAAAATCGAAAGATTATTGGGAATACACCCGACAATAATCCAGGATAATATCTCGGAAACTCTGATAAGAGCCGTAGTAGCGCAACGGTCCTTAAAAAGCAAAGAAGAGATTGAACAAATAGAAGCTGCTCTTGACGTTTCTTATGAAATGCAGACGGCCGCAATGAAAATGTCGAGACCCGGCATGCTTGAAATGGAGGTTGTCGGTGCGATGGAGGGAGCTGCCATATCGAGTGGATGTCGTCTTGCTTTTCCCACTATTTTCTCAATCCGCGGAGAGATACTTCATAACCACTATTACGGAAACGTAATGAAGCAAGGTGATATCGCTATCAATGATTCGGGGGCAGAAACCACTCTTGGCTATGCCAGTGACATTAGCAGGACGATTCCCGTAAGTGGAAAATTTTCACAAAGACAAAAGGAAATCTATACGATTGTCCTGAACGCGCAAGAGAAGGCGATTGAGGCGGTAAAACCGGGCGTAGAATTCAGAAATGTCCATCGCCTCGCCTGCGAGGTTCTTGCATCCGGCTTAAAAGAAATTGGGTTGATGAAGGGGGATATCGAGGAAGCTGTTAATGCAGGGGCACATACATTGTTCTTCCAATGCGGATTAGGCCACATGTTAGGGCTGGATGTGCATGATATGGAAGGCCTGGGGGAAGATTATGTCGGTTATACGGATACGATTAAACGGAATCCTGAGTTTGGCTGGAGGTCTTTGAGACTTGGCAAAGCGCTTGAGGCAGGTTTTGTAATAACAGTGGAACCAGGAATTTATTTCATTCCCGAATTGATAGACCGGTGGATGGCTGAGAAAAAAAACTCACAATATATAAACTATGATATGGTTAAGAAATATGAGGATTTTGGTGGTCTGCGAGTAGAAGATGATGTGTTGGTGACAGAAAACGGCTATCGTGTGTTGGGCAAGGGAATACCGAAAACCATAGATGAAGTTGAAGATATGTCATCTCGCTAATAACAAGGAGGGCCCGCTTTTTCGGGGACACACCCTATTAGAATTTTGTTTGCTTGTATAGTTCCAGTTGCTTGCGGAGGGAACTGACCAGTTCGTCGGCCTGAGCGGCAGAGGCCAGCGTGATGGCTGCTTGAGTGGTGGCCAGGGCCCGGTCGATTTGGCCTGCCGCCGCATACGCCGCTGCCAATGTGTCGAGGACAGTGGCATTTTGATATTCGGTTAACTTGGCCGCACGCTGGGCAAAATGGACAGCGTGGCTTGTATCTTGAACCTTTGGGTTCGGATGCAAAGCTAAAATCCTCGCCATGCCAGTCAACGGGGCCGGCCAGTTGGGTTTCAGGCGTACGGCTTCTCGGAATTGCTCAAGCGCACCATCGGGTTGGCCTGCCATTACCAGCACGCGACCCAGATTGTGATGCACTTTGGCGTCATTGGGCTTGGCCCGCAGCGCCTGACGATAGTGATTGATCGCCTCTTCTAATCTGCCCAGTTCTACCAGCGAATTAGCCAAATTATTGTGCGCTTCAGTGTGGTCGGGCTTGATACGTAGTGCCTGACGATAATGGCTTACAGCCTGGTCCAATTCGCCCTTTGCCCAGGTCGCAATGCCCAAGTTGCAATGCACGTGGGCTGAGTTGGGGTTAATCTGCAATGCCCGATGGTAATGATTAATCGCCTCGTCTAATCTACCCAGCTCTACCTGCGCATCACCCAAATTGCTGTGGGCTTCGGCGTAGTCGGGCTTGATCTGCAGTGCACGGCGGTAGTGGCTGATCGCTTCGTTAAGCTTGCCTTGTGATTGAAGTGCGATGCCCAATCCGCAGTGCGCGTGGACATAGTCTGGCTTGACCTGTAGTGCCTGAGAAAAGTGGCTAATTGCCTCTTCAAGCTTGCCCTCTGTTAGAAGTATGGATCCAAGGTTGTAGTGCACCTGGACATAGTCGGGCTCGATCTCCAGCGCCCGACGATAGTGGCTGATTGCCTCGTTTAATCTACCCTGCGCTGCCAGTGCGCTACCAAGATCGTTGTGCGCTTCGGTATAGTCGGGTTTGGTTTGCAGTGCCTGACGATAGTGAAATATTGCCTCATCCAATTTATCCTGTTCTGCCAGCGTACCGGCCTGTGAATAAAGCGCGATACCCAAGGCTCGGTGCACGTGAACGTAGTTGGGCTCGATCCGCAGTGCCTGACGGAGGTGGCTGATCGCCTCGTCGATGCGGCCCAGTTCCATATCGTTGACGCCGGCCTGAAAATGCGCCTCCGCATCCTTGGGAGCCATCTGTGTGGCGCGCAGCGCCATCTTGTGACCTTCTTCAAACTTGCCTGCCCACCTGAAAAGCCTCGAGAGATTACGCAGCGCGACGCCGTGTGCCCTGCGGTCGAGATGGTCTTCGACATTTTGCATCACCCGCTTAATCTCTGCATCACCCCACGTGCTTGTGAAATGTACAATGTCCTGTTTGTTCATTGCCTCCAATAGCGCCAGCGCGAGCTGACGATTGCATTCAATGGTTGGGTGTACGTGGTCGAGAAACAGGCTTTCGCCAGGTGTGGCGTGTTCCGATTGCCGTTCGAGCAAGCCCATAAAATCGACCACTGCTACGTTATGCTCCTCGGCGACCCTGATGATGATATCCAGCATTGATGTCAGCGCACGCAACGGACAAACATCCTCATCCAGCGCTCGTATGAAGGCTGTTCTTGCTTCATTATAACGTTTTAACTCCCACAACACACACCCACGCAGGTAGTGTAGATGGGCGTAGTGGTCATCGAGGGCTATCGCCTTATCGATTGCTGTCAGTGTTTCCTCCCATTGGCCCGCCGCATAAGTCTCGTTTGCTTGAGCAAACAACGTTTGCCAGTATTTGAGGTCGGCATTATCGAGTCCGTCACGGTGTTCGCTCTTGAACGGCGAGCAGTGCCGCAGGTTCGATGCAGGAGTAACCAGGATGATTTTTGCCCCGGAGAATCGCGCGATATCGACCATGCGTGTCAGGTTGTAGCGATAGTGGCTGAGTACTTGTTTCTGAAATTCGGTGTCGCGGTGATACTCCTGGGGCCCGTGGGAGTTCTCCAGTATCGTCTTGACCTCACCGGGCAGATAGGCACGCTTGCCGGTGGTTGGAGCCAGCCGCCCGCCCACCTTATCAATTGCTCGCTTGAGGCCTGCATAGATGTGTGTTCGGCTCATAATTGCCCCCAAACTGCGCACTACTCTGGGCGTATTGATGATCCGTCCGTACGTCCGGTGCTCAAGGAACTCATTGTGCCCCGAGTATATGATGAATAAGTCGGGTTCATAGCGGACCAATTCCTCCATCAACGCGGCCACGCGGTAGCTGGCATAGCTGACGCCGCCGGCGTTAATTATTTCCCATTGACGAGACGGTTCAGCCTTGGGCAACATCGCTCGGAGCCAGCCGCAGAAAGACGTCGTATCATCGTAGGGTCGGCCGGCCGTTGTCGAGCCGCCCATGCAAAAGATGCGGTATGTGTCGGTGGATTTATTCTTTGCAAATCGCTGAGGGTTGAAAAACTTCAGTTTGTTCTTCGCTGTCACCAGGGCTGTCTTGCCGTCCGGCCCGGTCTCCTCGACGAAAAGGGGGATATAAGATGAGAAACCGACGTATGGATCCTCGTCGTACAGTACCGGGCGCACGCCGACAAGCGCCAGGATAATTTCAACCGCCACGAACAACGCCACAATCGTGATTACCGTAAACAGCAACTTTTTCTGCACCGGTGGCTTAACACGAACGCTGGACCGATCAGCGGCAATGCTATGATTGTCCCGTCGAATTGGTTTATCCTTTCCTTCGGATGATGTAATCATACTCTTACCAGATTGCATAGATGAACGGCATCAATCCCGACGCGGAGAGGCTCACCAGTAATCCCAGAAGCAACAGCAACACGATGGTCGGTATAATGTACCACTTCTTGCTATGCCACAAAAAGTGCCAGTACTCGTTCAGCAGTCCCGGCGAGGCCTGCTTTGCCTGCCGGGCGAACTGCTCACCGGTGTCAGACGGCTTGGTATTGTATTGCTCTGTCATTGTGCTGCCCCTTGGTCAGTATTGTCTGAAGTATCGATTGACATTCTTGATTGGCTTTCGACGTATCCAGTGCGACTTGGCCTGTCGATTTAATCGGCGCCGCATCGGATCATACCCAAACAATCGCATTAACAGGCCGACAGGTGTAATCCACCCGTAATAGACGAGAACCAGCAGCAAATGTGTGATAGTCCAGGCAATTGGGTACGTTACGGTCAGACACACCATATACATTGGCCGCCTTACGGACGGAACGGAGTAGTAAACTATTGCCACGAGTAACGCTGTGGTCCAACAGACAGTCGCGATCGTCCATAACGAAGCCCGCCACAGCACAATTGCGCCGATCAGACAGAAGAATAGAACAAGCAGCAAGCCGAATATCCGCAATTCGCGTGATGTCGGTTCATGATTTCTTTGGATTAGTGCCATGACGGTACGCTTTGTCATAAACGCCCAAATAAGTCCTTATATGTACACCTTAAAAATTAACATTTTATAGTTTGGGGATGATTCTAACATCACCTTGGTAGTGCAGTATGTATTGATGCTAACTCCTTCACGCTGCTGGTGGCAGGTTTCGCAGTCGCGGTTACGCCGGGCTTGCGCCCTATCATCAGGAAGAAACCGCCCTCGCTGCTGCCGGTAACCACCTCCCGGGCCTGCACGAAAAAGCGGTTCAGCGCGGTACCGGGCGCTTGGGGCTCGAACAAGCTTCTGCCGTCCAGCAGCGATCCGGCAGATCTCATAGACAAAACACAGCGTACAAACTCAATCTTTGTACTGTTGAACCACTGAAGTACCTCCCCAATCGTGTGCTTAGACTCATGGGGGTGGGAGTATTGGTCGGCAAACCATGCCTGCTTCTGGGCCTCACTATACGAACTACTCCGTAATATCGGGTCGATCCATTTAGCGCGGGCGCCTGTGCGGCGAAACACGTGACGGCGCAGGTCCGTCAACAGGCGCCCGTAACGGTTGTACAGCCCGATCACAATGTGCCCGCCGGGTTTTAGCAGCGGCAGCAGTGTCTGAAATCCACCGAATGGATGCGACGTGTGGTGTAGTACGCCGCAACAGAGGATTACGTCGAACTGCTTTGGCTTGAAGCACGGGCGGAACAGATTCATCTGCACGAACCGGACACGGTCCAGCTTGTGTTCTTCGCGGAACTGCTCGCCGAGACGCAGTGAGTTAGAGCAGATGTCAGTGCCGATGACGCGCCGGCAGGAGATGCCAAGGAAGTTGGTCAACTGCCCCGTGCCGCAGCCCACTTCCAACACCGTGCTGTTATAGGGGATTGTGCGGTCCAGCGCTTGGGGTAGGCCGCTCCGGCGGGCCTTGTTAATCAACGACCGCAACGTATCATGAACATCGTAGCTGGGAAACGGATTCTCTTCGTAAAATGACTTGACTTTTTCGGTAACGTCGGCAGTGTCGTCGAAGTCGTAGTGCGGCCAGAACATCGACCAGGTATCATTTTCCTTCCCGAACAAACGGCCACACTCCGTACAAACGGCTTCACTGTCGTTCAAGGTCAGGTCGGCTTCGTGACAGGGGCTGCGTAACAATCCTTCTAAGACTTCGTCGCGCTCGTCTGCAACCGAACTAACCACATACGATGGCTGGAAGGATTTGGTCAGCATAAACTGCCCCATACAGAGTGTGTCTATATCCGATGCCATGAAAGTTTCGTATGCATCTTGGGGTGAGCAGACGATCGGGTCCCAGTTCAAATTAAAGCTGGTGTTGACTACGACGGGACAGCCCGTCTTACGATAGAATGTCTTCAACAGCTTATGGAACAGCCCGTGCCGTTGGGCATCGACAGTCTGAATTCGGGCCGAGTAATCTATATGTGTGACCGCAGGAATTTCAGAGCGCGGTTGTTTGAGCTTGTCGATGCCTTTGATATTGGCCGGCTCAGGCAGCCCAAGTCGCTTGCCTTGCTGTACAGAGGCTACCAGCAACATATAAGGGCTCTCCTGGTTCTTCACTATGCTGAAGTAGTCGTGAGCATGTTCTCTCAGCACAGCCGGGGCAAAAGGGCGGAAATCCTCGCGGAACTTTACTTTCATGTTGATAGCTGTCCGCAAATCGCCTTTGCGTGCGTCGGCGAGGATACTGCGGCAGCCTAAGGCCCGCGGGCCGAACTCCATCCTGCCCTGGAACCACGCGACGACCTTGCCCCTGGCAATATCGTCGGCGACCCGATTACAAAGGACGTTGCTATTTCCGACATACTCATAGTTAGCGTCGGTGGTTTCGAGAAACGCACGGATTTCGTCGTCGCTGTAGGAACATCCCAGCAGCGAGCCATACTGGCTGTCGGTCGCCATCGCAGTGCGAGGATTGTTCAGCAATTGGTACCAGATGAACAAAGCTGTTCCAAGTGCGCCGCCCGCGTCACTGGCCGCCGGCTGAATCCAGATATCATCAAAAGGTCCCTCAAGCAGCACCCGCCCATTGGTTACACAATTTAGCGCCACACCTCCGGCCAGACATAAATGCTTCATCCCCGTCTCGGTGTGTACGTGACGTACGGCCCGGAGCATCATCTCTTCGGTTACATGCTGGATTGAGGCGGCCATATCCATCTCGCGTTGTGTGATTGTGGACTCGGGACGGCGGGGGGGTCCGCCAAACAGCCGCTCAAACTTCCGCGACGTCATCGTCAGCCCCTGGCAATAGTTGAAGTACGACATATCCATCTGTATCGAGCCATCCTTTTTCATATTGACCAGCTTCTCGAGGATCAGTTCTGCGTACTTCGGCTCACCATAGGGTGCCAGTCCCATCAGCTTGTACTCGTCATTGTTGACTTTAAATCCGCAGAAGTAGGTGAACGATGAGTAAAGCAGACCCAGCGAGTGAGGAAAACGTAGTTCGTGCGTCAGCTCGATACGATTGTTGCGTCCCGTGCCATAGCCGGCCGTCGCCCACTCGCCTACACCGTCCAGCGTTAGAATCGCCGCTTCGTCAAACGGCGACGGGAAAAACGCACTTGCTGCGTGTGACTCGTGATGTTCAGTAAATACGATGCGTCTGCGATAGGTGCCGCCAAGTCCGCGCCGGATCTGACGCGGCAAGTGCAGCTTCTGGTTCATCCAGACCGGGATTGCATTTGCGAACCATCGGAAACCACATGGTGCATACGCCAGGAGTGTCTCGTGCAGACGCTCAAATTTCAGCAATGGTTTTTCGTAGAAACCCACATAATCCACATCAGCCGGCTCAAGATTTGCCTCGGCCAGGCAGTACTCAATGGCGCGTTTTGGAAACCGCTCATCGTGCTTATGACGCGTAAACCGCTCCTCCTGCACTGCGGCCACGATCTGGCCGTCAACCACCAGCGCCGCCGCTGAATCGTGATAGAACGCAGATATGCCGAGGATAGCTGTCTTGCCATGTTTTGCGTTGTTCACTGCCTCGGTTTTCTTGTTTCTACTTGTTTGCTTCATAGTCTTAGTCATACATACTTGCATTCTTTACATTGCCACAGCATTTTTTGTATTTCTTGCCGCTGCCGCAAGGACAGGGTTCATTGCGACCAATCTTGGGTGAATGTTCTACTATAGGTATCGGTGGTGAAAAATCTCTTGATTCAGAGCGGCTGGCCAAGTTCTGCTCCATACGCCGAAGATTGTATTCGGCAATATACCGCTGCATAGCCTGCTCATCTTGTATATCTACCCCATCGGCTATCGCTTGCATCGTAAAACTCTTGCCCATCCCCCAATACTGTGGATTCATGCCATTGGCAACAATTGTGTCAGCCCAACCACGGACAGTTTCAACTAAGCTAAAAGTATTGGCCAGTATGCCTTCAGATTCCAGCCACCTCAGAAAAACCTCGGTTATAGGGGCTACTTTTTCAAACAGGTCCCTCTCAGCAGTAATCTTACGAGGGAAAACCTCCAGCAACACTTTTTCCAGCGCGTATTCATCAAGCTTCTCCGGGTTTCCATTTGTATATGTCCAGGCATACACCAATAGGTTATATATGATAAAACCTGCGCTCTCCGAAAGTTTGTCGGTTAATTTCCCCGCTGCATCCGATTCCATAAATCTGCCGGCAAGCTCTTCGGCCAGCCGTTCGGGGTTCTCATACTCTCTGCTGTCTTCCCTGGCATACCAGTCTTTTGCCATCTGCCATCGTGGCTCAAGCCATTCTTTAACCGGCTCTTCCCACAAGTTCAACGGAGGAGTATAATTCAAACGCCCCTTCAAGAGCTTTAGGGCATCTGCATAATCACCGCTGCAAAACGACCTCGCAGCTTTCTTTTTCAAGCGTCGTAGAAGCTTGCCGCACTCATCGTATTTCATAGCAGCCAGGGTCCAGGCAGCGTTGATAGTATCCATCGGTTCAATCTCTCCACGATCTGCCTGTTGAAGTGATTCTGTGCATGCCTGGATTACAAGGTTACGAACTTCAGTGTCATTGCTTTTTGCAGCCAATTCTGTAAGTCCCCACATGTGAAACCACGCACCTCGATGGTCCGGTTCTTTAGCTATCGTATTAAGAACAACCGGTAGAATCACGGGGCCCATTGAGCCGCAAGCTGCCGTCAAAACCTCCATTAGTATGTTAGCATTTTCCCATCCGGCTTCAGCCAGTTTTTCAACTAAGAAGGCGCCAATTTCACTGCGCCTCTCATCGCTAAGCTGCGGCGCCGCCAGGGCGAATATCGCCGGAACATAAAACTCTTCGTAATGTTCGTGGTCATACCCGGATTCCAGGGCCTGCTCGTACAATTCGATAAGTGCATCTACTACCAACGGGTCAACTGCTACTGCTGCGGCAAACTTATACAATGCTGACCAGGGAATATCTCCTTCCGTGTGTTTTAAGGCCTCCCAGGGAAGTTGTGTTAATTTATCTTCCATTGTGTTTTGCCTTTCAAAAAATCCGTTTTGAACCGAATTCGAAATCTCTTGTGAATAGACGACTCAGTAACTTCTCGACTTAATTTTAATGGGCATCAGAGGTTTATCAAGAGTGTTCTGCACCAATATTCGAATAAGAGAAACGCCGGAGCAGATATGGCACACAGAGGTAGGCGCTCCAGTATCCCGGATTGCAAACCTTTTGAAGGCTTTGTCCTAACGCCCCAGGCTTTCTCAACCTCGAACCTGGCACTTGGACCCGTGCTCCACTGCTCCGGCAATTATAGTTTATCAAAAAATTGGGAAAAGACAATAACTAATGCTTGCATATGAAATACTGTGGCAACGATCACAAAATATGCGTATTTTTACCCAGAGCCAAACATATCCAAAAAAGCTCAGTTACAGATTTACACCTCGACCTTGTCTTTTACTGATTCCTGCCATTCGTGAATCTTTCTTGTAAGCTGGAGGATAACGTCTCTGTGCAGCACTGAGTCAAAAAGGTTGATGGTTTCGCCTGTATCCTTCTTCAGGTTGAATAGCTGACATTTGTCTGCATCACTGAGGCATAGCTTCCATCCGTCGGGTGAGATCACTGCTCGGCTGTGTTCGTTCTCTATGCGTTTGAGCTCTTCCTTGGAGGCCAGGCTTGTACCGCCTTTCTTTACCTTAAGGGCACCGCTATTGGGATTCCATTCAATAAACACATGATCTTGGCCAACCTGGCCCCCTTTGAACAGTGGAACCAGACTTTGGCCCGGAAAATTCTCATCGGTTTTGCTGCCCATCAATTCCAACACTGTTGGCGCCATGTCGATATGACTAACCGGATTCTTAATCAAGCGATTTCTTCCTCTCAACTGTGGGATGCGCATCAGCCAGGGCACTTTGACTGCTTCCTCATACATGACGCTCTTTTCAACCAGGTGATGGGAACCCATCATATCACCGTGGTCACTCGTGTAAACGACGATAGTATTCTCTGTTAGTCCCAGATCTTCCAAAGTCTTAAGGATCGCGCCCACACTCAGATCAACTTGAGTGACCAAACCCCAGTACCTGGCAATAAGATTTCGCATATCCTTCTCTTCACGACTATATTTTTCAATGCAATATTCTCGTTTCACACGGTAGCGTAAGGGTTCATTGTTTTCCAAAGGATCACTGAAGTTGGCAGGTAATTCTACTTCTTTTGGGTCGTGCTCGTTATCCAGTGGACCGAAGAATGGCATATGTGGTTCGAGGAAATTAATGTACAGAGCAAATGGTTCGTTACGATGCCGACGTAGAAAATCACACGCCTTGAGCTCCAGGAACTTAGGCTTACAGCGTTCAATAGTACGTCGTGCAGCAAAAGACCGGCTGAACTTGCTGCCTCTATCTGGCTGATAGCCATGCTCGATGAGAAAATGATGATAGTCGCTCCTTCTACTTCGGTCACGCCCTTCGCTATAATATGAAGTATATCCATCCTCCATTGAAACCCATTCCTGAAAGCCATGCTGGGCAAATATCTCATCGCCTAAGTGCCACTTACCCATATAAGCTGTACGATAGTCCGAATCGTCCAACAGCTCAGATAAACAAGGAATCTCAAGCGGCAACGGTATGTTGTTCTTGATACAGCCGGTGGTATGTGGCCAAAGGCCTGTCATGACCGCTGACCGGTTTGGTGTGCAAACCGGCTGGGTTACATACGCCTTCTCAAAAACCACGCTTTCCTTAGCCAGCTTGTTCAGATTTGGCGTATGGATTTTCGTATTACCATAAACGGCCATAGTGTCTGCCCGCTGCTCATCGGTCCAGATAAACAGCAAATTAGGCTTGTTTGGTTTTCGATTAGAAACCCTCTGGGAGACGCCGGCGCATCCTTGCGTGACCAGGCCGGCCGCTCCCATGCTAATGGCTTTGACGAACTCTCTTCGATTCATTTCAGATTTCACTTCAAGGCTCCTTCGTTGGTCCCGATAAAATCGGGACTGGAATTTCTCAAAAGTTTTAAGTAGGGGCAGACCTATGTGTTTGCCCTTTTAGAGATTAGGGCAACCACGCAGGGTTGCCCCTACGTGCCATCTTCCGGCCTTTAGTTGTCCCCGGAGAAACACAAAACCTCACCGTTGGTAGTGGCGATGTACAACCGTCCACCGGCCCCGACTATCCCATCAAAGACAGGGGGGTTGTCGAGGTCATATTGAGCTAATTTTTTCCCGTCGGCAGCCGATATAGCCAGGAGCAGACCTCCCTTCTTGCCATTGAGGGCTGCTGCCTGGTCGGCAAGGCTCCGCCTTACCTTCGGGTCGTCAATCCGGCTGAATGCCTGCTGCTCATCGACCACATCGGGGGGCCCGGCGACAAAGAGCGTCTCGCCGGCAAGGACCATCGCACGGGCAAACAGTGGCACGTCCTGCGTCCAGTGGTGTTTGACTAAGAATCCCGCCACAGACGCAGAGCCGGCCTTGCCGGTAAACTTCATAGCCTGTCCGATTTTACCCTTCACCGGCATAGCACCCTCAACCTTTCCATTATTCTTGTTGCCTGATGAGTCGGAAGCATTGCCTTTCTCGAAGGAGTAACAGAGGACAAGACCTACCTTATCTGTAGCTGCCTGCCTGAGTGATGAGGCGTGCTTTTTTATATCAGGCTGGCTAAGCGCCCGGTGATAGACCCTGACCTGGTCGATAAGACCATTGAAACCGAACGTCTCGCCGTAGTCACCCACCTTTGAGCCTTCATCGGCACCTATCTCCATCGCCTCGGCCGGGTCTGCCGTGATGAGGCCGGACGCCTCGGCCGAAGCGGCGAGTCTGCCATCTACATAAATCTGAAGTTCCTTCCCGGTTGTCAGGATGCCTGCAAGGTGTACCCATTGCCCGACAACTTTCTTCTTTGCGCTGACCGAACTGAGATTTCCATTGACGCGGACGACGAACCGCGGTTGTCCGCTTTGCAGGTACAGCACATAGCCGTGGTTGTTGCCACCATGTGCGAGGACCGCGCCGTTAGGTTGTTCAGCCTTGATCCATGCTTCTATTGTTACCGGCTTGCCGGTGGGGTTGAGAGACCTGGATTTTTCGACGCGAATCAGTGATGGTCCGGTGCTCGTACCAGCCCGCCTGCTCGGAGGCACCGGTGGTGTCTTGTCCGCAGCAAACAACTGATGCTCGATTGGAGTGGTCCACCGGTAATACTGCGGTTTGCGACCGAAACCATACACTTTCGAATCATCGAATACGAGAATCCGTCCTGCCGGAGCGGCTTTGCCGGCCAGGTAATAGCCGCACCAGCCGCTGACAAATGTGCTGCCATACATCCAGTAAGTGCGGTGCCACCCACTGTCGTCGAGGAATCCTGTCGGGCTGAAAAGGTGTGCCTGGTTGCGGTCTTGTGTTGCAGGCGGCGCGCCGCGGTCGGCATCCTGTCCGGCAGGGAATGCCTTTAGCGGCAGGCGCGTCCCGTCCAGATTGAAGGGCTGCGACCTCATATAAACCAGCCGACCGTCGCTCGACAAAATGTCCGGCATGGCCACGGGCATGTTCAGCCAGCTAACGAATGCCTGGATGTCTTTGCCTGTTGCCTGTTCACTGTCGTCGAGGACGGTATGTGAGAGCGCCTTGCCTGTTTTTGGGTCAAGCCGCCAGAGGTGCATGCCGTCGTCCAGGAACATCGACCTGCCGGCAACACAATACAGAACACCATTCTGGACAAGCACGCTGCCGTGGGCAGGCCAGACAGACTCTACTTGCTCGAACGACATCAGACGCTGCTCCATCGGTGCTACGTGGAATCGCCAAACGAGAGCGCCATCTGATGCGGCAAGACAATACACCCATCCATCAGCCGAGCCGAATAACACCCGTCCCTGATAGATAGTTGGCGGCGAATCAACGCGGCTGCCCGTCGTGTAGTGCCAGAGCCGCTTACCCGAAGCGGCATCAAGTGCATAGATTGTGTGCGTGTCCACCGAGGCTATGAAGACCTTGACCTCAGCTACCACAGGACTTGTTAGTTTTCCTCCTATTTCGGCCCGCCATGTATGCTTGAGCGCCGCCGGGATAGCTGTGCTTGCGTGGCCACTGCGCGCGGCATCGTGGCGGTAAGTGGGCCACTCATCACCGGTTGCCCTTGCGGCGATGTACTTGCCGTAGGCCGATCCCTTTTCGAGACGTGGCTTGTTTGCCACATATTCAGGAACACGCGGCCCCTTTTGTCCTGGGGCTACTACACTAAAACCATACAGCTTGGACTCAAGGTAGCATGCGCAGGGATGAGGTGGGTTATAGACCATGCCGTTGGCGGGCATGACGCCGTACAGACACGCGCCTCTGACCCAGTGATGCGGAATCCACTGTTTGTTGCGCACGTCTATGAACTCGATGCCAGCCCGCGACATCAGCAGGTAGTTGTCTGTGGCCTTGCCGCGATAGCAGCGATGATGGAACCAGTAGGTCTCGACGTCGGGCGGAAATTCGCTCTTTACTTGCCCTGTGTATGGGTCCCGGCCTGTGAATACACCTACAGCCCTTCCGCTGGTTGTCTCCCCTGTCCATACGAGGCCGTTCGCAACGAGCAGGTCCTCCGGAGATCTGTACCCGGAGGGGGGATGATAGGCTGTCCAGAGGGATTCGCCTGTTTTTGCCGACAGCGCCGTCATAGTGTCATTGCCGGTAGTGTACCAGGAGCCAGTCTGCTTGCCCGCGGTCTGGCCGCCTGAGAAGAGGACCACATCTTTATATACAACGAGTATTGGGGCATAGAACGAACGGATTTCCCCGGCCCATTCAACCGGTTCGGAATGCCAAAGCTCGTTTCCGGTGCTGCGGTCGAGGCAAACGACACTGCGGCTGTCGTGGAAGAAAACGCGCTTGCTATCAGCCGCTAATGTCACGGGCAGGACGCGCCGCTCGGCAGTCCACAGGACTTCTCCGCTGTCGGCATGAATGGCTATAATCTGCCTGGGTGCCTCATCCCAGAATTTTCCTCTGGAGGCCTGAACGATACTCTTTATGTTGGTGAATTCAGGTTTCTTGTCTTCCTTGTTGACCAGCACAAATAGAACATCATCCGATAATATAATTTCCTCTGTAGCTTTAGTTTCTTCGTATGTTCGAACTGTCTTGCCCGTGGCCGCATCGAGAGCCATCAGGGGTGCGTCGAGACTGAGCGTTACATAGACGCGGTCGCCGGACGCGACAAGACGGCGGGGCAACTGTGCCGGCCCGCTCTTGAGCGGCCACAGATGTGTGTGCCATGACGGAATCGGCCGCTTCCACAGGATAGTACCATTGAATGCGTCCCGCGCTATCAGCGACCACTTTGGGGGAACCAGGATTGAGGCGCGCGGCGCTTCATCGAAGATGTAGAAGACTCGTCCGCCAGCGGTGACGGCGGCACTTACGCTCGACATGCGGTCGTGGTGACGCGCGTACCTCGGACTGCCCACCCACTGCATGCGGCGGGGTGGGCCAACGACCGTATCGTGTGAGACGGCGTTGTTCGATGCGTCATGCAAATAATGCGTCCAGTCGTCGATATCTTTCGGTTTTGGCTTAACGGTCTTGAGCCATCGGCCGCCTTGCTTGATATACGCCACGCCGTTCGGACACAGGACCCGCATCACTTCGGCTTTGGGGATAGTGCCGAGATTTTCCGATACCACCAGGTTCACAAGGTTATCGATGTATGGAAGGCGCTCACTTTTCAATCGGTCGATTGATACCTTGCCGTAAAGATTAAGTCCGCCACGGGCGGAGATATAATCGCGGGCTTTTTCCAAATTCTGTGGGTGTGTATCCAGGCCCTGTACTAAATAGCTGTCATTTGCGCGCAACGCGGCGGTCAAGCGTCCGTCACCACAGCCAATGTGAATTATCAGGCCGCCTTTGACGCCGCTTGCATCCAGAATTTTCTGTGCTTGTTTCTGTTGCGAAGAGAATGCCAAATCCGCGCCGTTTGTATTGCCGGCAATCAACAAAACGAAGAACATAACAACCATCATTACAAACCAATTTGTTTTTGTTCGTGTAGTCATTATCAAATCCTCTTTTGTTTATTTTCTCTTACCCATGCACAGAACGGTCCCATCCTTTAACGAGAGATACAGCCGTCTGTTTGCCGCGATCATGCCGTCCCAGACCGGAATTGCCGGAATCTTGTATTGTGACAGCTTATTCCCTGTATCTGCGGAGACTACCCAGAGCAAAGCTCCCTGTTTGCCCTGCCAAGCCTGTTCCTGCCGTCGCATCTGACGATTGATATCATCGTTGCCTCCGAAGACAAAACCATAAGTCTTTTCCTCATCAGCCACATCCGGAGGTCCAGCCAAGAACAGGTTCTCACCCGCCAGGACCATAGCATTGGCCAGAAGGTCTGGTTTTGCCAACTCCCAGAGGTGTTCGATTTTGCCTGCCGGTACTTTTGCTCGCACTTTCTTTTTACCCTTCCTGTCCACCTTTTCTTCAACGGTTTTTTCCGGGACAGGTATATCCTTGTTAGTCGCGTACAAGCTATAGGAAGTTCGGGGATTTATGTTATTACCAACGTTCTGGGCAAAGAATGAATAGACTCTGGTCTTATCGAACACTATCATCCGCCCTGTTTGTGTCCTTGTTCTCGGTGCTGGATATTCACCGTGTCCTTCACCGGCATTTTTTCCGAATATCCAAAATGAACGGTGAAACCAGTAGTCATCCAGGAAGCCCGTCGGACAGAACAGATGCCGGCCTTGTCCGGCTTGGTCGAACTGTTTGCCGAGTGCAACGTCAATGTCAACACGTTTACCCTTGAGGTCAAACTTCTGAGCCCTCATATAGAGATACTCCCCATCGCAGGAAAACACGTCCGCGTTAGTTACCGGCACGGCTTTTCCGGCCATCAGCGTCTGCAGGTTCTTTCCCGTCCGTGGGTCTTTGTCATCCAGCACTGTTTCGGAAAGTAGTTTTCCTGTGGCGCAATCCAGACGAACCAGGCGCATTCCTCCGTCAACAAACATATTGCGTCCGGCCAGACAGTACGCTACCCCATCATACACGAGCACACTGCCGTGAAGAGGCCAAACTGATTCAATCTGTTGATAAGAAACGAGCTTGTCAGCTCCCGGTGCAGCGCGAAAACGCCAAACCAATGCACCATCAGATGTGCGCACGCAATAGACCCAGCCATCAGCACAACCAAATATTGCAAGACCGTTGTAGATGGTCGGAGGACTATCGACCCTGCCGCCCGTGGTGTACGACCATATCTTCTTGCCGGAATCAGCAGAAAGCGCCAGGACAGTATGTTGGTCTATTGCTGAGATAAACAGTTTTCCATCGGCAGCGGTCATCGTGCTCAACTTGCCTCCGACATCAGCCTGCCACAGCTTTTTGATTTCGCCCGGAAGGTTGTTTTCAGTGTGTCCACTTCGTTCAGGGTCGTGGCGGTAGGTAGGCCAGGAATCTGATTTCGATTTCCCAATTTCAGATTTCACATCCGCATAGGCTGGGCCCTTTTCAAGGCGACCTTCCCTTGAAGTATCACCTTTCAACTTTTCACTCGCAGGAGCGAGGGCGCAGAAATGAGCCAATTTCGACTGATAGAAGCACGCGCAGGATTCCGGCGGCTTGTATATCAATCCATTGCAGGGCATTATCCCATAGATGCAGCTACCTCGTAACCAATGATGCAGCTCGCATCGTTCGGTACCTACTTCAAGAAACTCTGTCCCTGTGCCGGATGTCATAATGAAGCGTTCCGTCGCCCGACCCGGGTAGCATCGCTGGTGCATGAAGAATGCCTTGAGCTGGTCAGCTACAAAATCATGCCTCATTTTGCCGCTTTGGATATCTATCCCTACGAAGTGGGTTCCTTTTTCCTGGATTTTTCCTGTTTGCGCTGTCCAAACTACACCATCAATCAAGAACAAATCCTCTGGTGAGAAATGACCTGAACTGGGCTGGGCTGCTCTCCACAGGATTTCTCCGGTTCTCTTGGAGAGCCCCACCAGACGGCCACTTTTGAGACGTGACCCTTTTGTTGATAGTACTACCACATCTTCGCCTACGATCAGCCTGGGTGCGTATCCGGTTGCAGGAATGCGCCATTCACCCGCGTTCTCTGAAACCCATTCTTCGTTTCCGCTGTCGCGGTTTAGAGCTACTACGTGCTCTCCATCATGGAAGAAAACCCTCTGTCCGCCGACCGCGAGCGTCAGGGGAGCGATGCGATTTCTATGCTTCCAAAGCTCTTTGCCGGTATCGGCAGATACAGCCATCACAAGCCGTGTGGGTCTCTCCTTGGACCAGCCGAAAACCTTGTTGGCCCGGTCTCGCTCTTTGCCACGGTTGGTTGTCTCATGCTGGTAAATGAGAGGCTCCTTATCCTGGTCCACTACCAGAAACAGCACTCCATCGGCCAGAACTATCTCTTGCGCAGCCTTTGTTTGGTTATAAGTCCGGATAGTTTTTCCCGTAGCCGCGTCCAGAACGCTAAGGGGCGCGGTGATACCCAGGGTTACATATACCCGATTACCAACCGCTACAATCCGCCTCGGCAGGTGACCGGGCCCGCTTTTGAAAGGCCATATATGCGGGAACCATTGTTCGATACTCCGCTTCCACAGTTCAGTCCCGTTGAAGGCGTCCCGTGCCACCACGGTCCATCGTGCGGGCAGGTAGATATGATTCCTCAGTCCTTCGTCAATGAGGTAGAATATCCTGCCGTTTGATGAGACCATGCCATTTAGGCTCGACATGAAGTCATGGTTTCTGAGCCATTTTGGACCGCCTATCCATTGCAGCCTCCGTGGGGGTCCTACAATTCTGTCCCGACCTACCATAGTTCCCTGCGGGTCATGCAGGTAATGCGTCCACTGGTCAATGTCATCGGGCCAGGGTTTGACGGTTCTCGTCCACTTCCCATCGTACTGAATGTACGCCACACCCCTCGGCGCCAGCACGCGCATTACCTCGGCTATCGGCACATCGCCGAGATCTTCAGCAACAACCAGGTTGATCAGGTTGTTGATGTAAGGCAGCCACTGGCCGTCGAAGCGGTCAACCGACACCTTGCCATAGACACCAAGCGGCTTGATATACTCACGGGCTTTTTCAACATTCTTTACATTTTTATCGAGTCCATGAACAACATAGCCGTCACTTGCGCGCAGCGCGGTTGTCAGCTTTCCATCTCCACAGCCGATGTGAACGACAAGGCCGCCTTTTACGCCGGCAGCATACAGGATTTTCCTCGCTTGCGAACGCTGTGACCCGAAAGGCCACTGCGCACTGGCGAAACGGGGAGCTACCGCCAATGCCAGCACCAAAATAACCGCTGAGGCAAGCCGGTGTGTCTTTGTTTTTACAGTCATAATGAGGTCTCCTTTCTTTTCACTTGTTCTTGCCCATGCACAATACCGTCCCGTTCTTTAACGAGACGTACAATCGAGCATTGGCTGCGATCATGCCGTCAAATACCGGGGATGAGGGCAGTTCGAGTTCATCCAGTTTCTGGCCGGTAGTCTTGTCCGTTGCTAACAAGACACCGCCTTTTCTGCCTTCAAATGTATCCAGGGCATCCTTTAGAAACGGGTTCAACTGAAAACTATCCGTTCTGCTTGTCGCGAGATACTGCCCTGTCTCTTGCTCGTTAAATCTTGTCGGTCCCGCGATAAAGAACGTTTTGTCCGTCAAGACCATTGCCTGAACATAAAGCGGCACGTCTTTCTGCCAGGTGTATTCATATTTGACAATCTTCCTGATAGCGTCTCCCAGACCGTCCCTCGAGCGTATCAGATTCATTTCCTTGGGATTCTGCGGCACACCATTTTTCCAGACATATTTACGTGCGGCGTCTGTTCTGTCCCAATCTTTCTGTCTGGCCTTCGACTTCGATTCCCTTTTCTTGTCTGACGGCTTAATTCTACTCGTCAGGTCTATGAATTCCGGCTTCTTGGCAACACAGAAGATGCCCGGTCTTTTTTCATTCAACGTTAAATCCTGATATCCATAAACGAACTCCTCATCAAACGTGAGAATCCGTCCGGCGGGGAAAAGCGTTCTCGCGTAGGCATGCCCTCTGGCGCCCGAATAGAAATGCACGCCGTATATCCAGTATGATCTTTCCCACCACGTATCCTCTAAATAACCCATGGAACTGAACAAGTGAGGCACATATTCCTTGTCCTGTATGACCAAATCGCGACTCAATGGCACGGCCCGCATATAGAGATTCTTGCCTTCCCATGATAGAACATCCGGAAGCAAACCGGGAAGTTCCCGGTCCGGAAGGACCTCACCATCATATGGCGTGTACAGGCTTATCCGCTTTCCCGTTTCCACGTCCCGACTGTAGTAATGCTTCTCCAACAGTGTTTTACCTCTTTCGAGTTCAAGCTTGTAAAGATATATTCCGCCGTCCAGGTACGAGGACCGACCGGCCGCAAAGTAGACGCTCCCCTTGTCGATAAGCACACTGCCATGGACTGGCCAAACGGAAGCAACCTGGTCGTCCTCAACAAGACGGAAGTCTTTCGGCGCTGCCCGAAAACGCCAAATGAGTTCACCATCGGAGACGCGAAGCGCATAAACCCATCCGTCTTTGCAGCCAAAAACCACGATTTCGTTGCAGGGCATGATACCGTACTCGCAAATACCGCGAACCCAGTGGTGTGTAGTCAACTCTCCTGAGTCAAGATCCACGAACTCTATTCCCGTTCTACCTGCGAGAATGTATTTCTTGGTAGCCTTGTCCCTGTAACAGCGGTGGTGATGCCAGGTCGGCCAGTTTTCTTCGTGAGAAAACCTCTTCTTTATCTCGCCCGTGTGAAGTTCCCTGCCGTGATTGTAATCACTCGCCCCTCTTCTCGGGTTTTCTCCTACCCATACCAGCCCGTTGACAACAAAGATATCCGCTCCCGCTCCCACATTTTCACCACATTCGCATCGCCACAACTCATTGCCTGTTTTCGCCGAAAGAGCTATCAACTCACTGCCTCCCGAATTTGCCTTGCCGACGCCTTTCTTCCTGGCGGCTTGCTTATTGACTCTATCAGCGGACAATACAACGTCATCGCAAACGACCAAGGTCGGAGTTGCGTACCCGGGCCGTGAATATTTGCTTGGCCTGGAATAACGCCAGATAACATTGCCTGTGTCAGATTCAAGACAGATGACCTCCCTGGTGTTCTGGAAAAGCAAACGCCTGTCTTTTGCGGCAAGCGTCAAGGGGTGAACACCCCTGGTGTCTTCATCTTCCTTTGCCCACAGGATATTGCATGTGTCAGCCCTAACTGCCATGATTCGTTTCTTGTCCGGCTCGACTCGCATTTTTGCTAACCGGCGTCTGTCAATCTCCTCGGGCTCGGAAGTAGACGCGACGAGGTAGAGAATTCCGTTTTCATAAATGATCTCTTCGGTTTTCTCGGTCCCCTTGTAAGTCCTGAGTGGCCTGCCCGTTCCCGGCTCAAGGGCTATGACCGGACCGAAAACCGTCTTCGTCACATACACCTCGTTCTCAGTCGCTACCAATCTTCGCCACAGGTCCGCCGCTAAGGATTTGCGTCCAGATACGAGGTATGGCCGCCAGTTAGATAACGGGCGTTTCCACAGAACCACACCGTTGAACGCGTCCCTTGCCACAAGATACCACCTGGAAGGCAGCCAATGCGGTATTGCAGTAGGACCTTCATCTATGATATAGAATATCCGCCCTCCCGCAGAAACCATCACATCCATTGAAGTAGCCAATTCGTGATCTCTTGAGTGTTGTGGAGAACCGATCCATTGAATGTGATAAGGAGACCCTACAACACCATCCTGTGCAACCGCGTTATTGTCCGGTCCATGCAGAAAATGAGTCCATTCATCGATTTCTTTCGGCCACGGCTTAACCGTCCTTGTCCATTTGCCGTCTCTTTTGATGTATGCCAGGCCATTGGGACACAACACCCGCATTACTTCATCCATTGAAACTTTACCCAGTTCTTCGGCTACAACGAGATTAACCAGGTTATCGATATATGGCAAGCGACTGCCTTGGCATTGCTCGACTGATACCTCGCCGCAGAGACCAAGAGAGCGAATATGCCCGCGAGCTTTTCTAATGTTGTCCTCATCAGCATCAAGACCATGAACCAAGTAGCTGTCACTGGTGCGCAGCGCGGCCGTTAAAAGCCCGTCGCCGCAGCCTATGTGAACTATCAGGCCGCCTTTGACGTTACTAATTTGCAGAATCCTTTCAGCTTGTTCTTTCGGAGTCAACGGCTGGGCTGTTACGAATGACGAAGTCCCTAACATTACTAAAACGAAGGCCAGAGAAGTACAGAATTGGTTCTTTTGCTTCTTCATGGTCATGTCTCCTTATTGTATCGTTGCTATTTTGGCGTTTCAGTTACCAAAGCCGTATTTTGTACGGGCGGTTCGTGAACCGCCCCTACTTCTGAAATATCTACCCACTTAATTCCGATTTTTCGCGATGCATATCCGAGCTCTTTGAGATAATCACCATAAGCCATCATCCAATGAGAATCCCGCACTTCTTTAAGCAATTTCCTCCAATCCCCCTGAATTTCGACATCCTGCTGAGAACGGCATATTTCATAAAATGGATTATTTTTAACAATTCCCTTAAATCCGACCCACCGGCCCGTACTGTATTCAGGGTTGATGAATGTTACCTCCTGTCCTTTGGGTATTTCCACCTTCGGTGCCGCGCCGTATTCAGATTCATAGTGTGTCATAATTTTTGCCGGTTCATAATGTGCCCCGTCCATCCGGCGGGGAGCACTGCAATGTGCACAGGTGGCTACTGCATTGTGTGGAAATGTTGAGTTATGCAGAAACACGGGTTTACCTGATATGTAATGCAATAAAATCCCCGAGGGTATCACAACAAAATCCGATTCGCAGAAAGCAAGCATTCCCTCATCATTGAGCAAGCTTAAAGAAAGACAAGGTGTTGTTTCTGCTATCGGCAGGATAGTGGTCATACAATTCCTTATTGTGAATGCCGGTGCATCATATTCACGCATTAGTTCTTTGAAGACACAGTATAGCAAAAAAGCATTAACCATAAACTTTTTATCCGTCATAAGAGTAGTATCGGGTAGAGAAAGGTAGTTTTCCACCCACTTTTTGGCCTTTAAAATAAAATCGCTGTCTTTTCTGATACTTTTGATACGCGGTGCTATATCGTTATAACTGACTTCTATGATTTCGATTTTGTATTTTTCCCGGGCAACACTGGGGGCCTGCGGGGAATACTTGCCCCATGCACCACCAAGAGCAACTATCCGCGTCCCTATAAAATTCTTGATTCCATAAAGTGCCCGCAGTCTCCAAAGAAGTTCCCTGTAATCATCAACTACGACATCATAAATGTACACGCCTCCATGATTTAAGTGGCTGTTTTGCGACGATTCGTTTTCATCTGTTCTTAGATATTTGACACTAAGCGCCTCATACCAGTAATAGGTGGGACCAGAGCGATGTCTGACAAATATTAGGGTGTCTTTGTTTTTTCCCCTTGCAAAACATGCCTTCAGCGTATCGCCCGAACCTGTGGCGGGATAGACGATGATCACATCATAATCGTTCTTATGTACTTGTAATGCCTCTTCAACAGTCTTGACTTTAGCAACAGGTAGTATTTCGAGCGGGAAATCTGCCTTAGCAGATAACGAGTTTAATTCTTTCGATATTCTCTTTGCCTCTTCTGATGCAGTCTGCTCAGTTTGTACTCCTCCCCACGATTTCCAGGAGGTTGCCTGCCTTCGTTTGGGAGTTCTATACATAAGAACCGGCTGGACGTGCAATTTTTTTCCGGTAACAATAAACGGTTTATGCGGGTTCCATCCGTCTATTTTCCTGTTGGCAAGAGCTGAAGTGCTAAAGCCAAAAACTCCACCAGCAATACTTGTTGTTGTTAGCCCTACAAACTCTCTCCTGTTCATACAGTTGCAGCACATAATAACCTCCTGAGTTTAACTAACAGGGATTTTCAATATAATACCAATTTCACTATTTTCCTTAATTTTACTCCTTGTAGTACCAAATTTTCCTGAGAAAAGCAAGGCTGGAAATCACAGAGCTTAATGCAGTTATCCAAACATTCTCTTCTTATTGACCAAATTACACGTTCGCAATATGGATTCTGCCAAGGTGATTGTGGTGCATTGAGAACTTCCTTTATTCACACGGCTTTAATTCTTTTCGTAAATATCTTGCCATAGATTTTATCTCTGTTTCTGATCATATACTTTGGTGTAGTATCATAAGGAAAAGCTTCTGTAATTTGTTGGGCTGTCCATTTAGCAGTGGGGTTGTATGTAAACGCTTGTAAATAAACGTATGTGTTTAGCCTCTGTTGATTTCTTGGTGGCACGGCCATCTTGGCTGTGTTTTCACGGGCTTCAAGCCCTGCCACGTCAGGAAACTGCTGATTCAGTTGTCCGGCTAAACACATACGAATTTTTAGGAGGGACAAGGCTCAACGCAAAAGGCTGGCAAATATATCTGCTTACCAGCCAATCACTTACAACAACGAGGCCGATGGGGCTCGAACCCACAACTTTCGGATCGACAGTCCGCTGCCGAAAAGTCACAACTGCTTGAAAACAAAGGAGTTACGAAAAACTTTTCAGGCGCCATACCGTCGACCATGCCGGATGACGGCGAGCTTAAACGAGTCTTAACGGCTTGGCCCGGTCTTTCGAAGGAAAAAAGAAAAGCAATTGTCAAGATGATAAGCTAATATGGTAACCATGTGGGAGCTTCATCGCAATCCAAATTCATCTCTGCCTCGATTCCGTCCTCGGCACATGCCGTTCGCTTGGCAGTGGTCGCTCATGTGCGCCACGTTGAGACGCCGTACGATAAACTTTTGATGAATGGTTGGGAACGAGTCGAGGCGCACCTAAGAGTGGAAGACACGGTCCGATTTGTGTTGGCGAAATGGCAAAGGAACGCAGGTTCTGAAACAATGGGCTGCCCGACAACTTGCTGTTTCCCCAAGAACAACCACGGCCCATACAGAATCAAGCGTTGCCCGGTGTTCACCAAGTATGTCTTGAAGTATGTCTTGAGCCCTGGGAGCCCAGAGTATATCATAAGCAACGGATTTGACACGTACTTAGCAGAGACAACGCGAAGCTTTTAAGAGTCCGTATAAATAGGTACACCCTAAGTTTGGGTTCTGCATAATTGAAATGGGAAAATCAGTTCCAAAAAATTCTCTATGTCCTTGTGGCAGTGGCAAGAAATACAAATATTGCTGCTTTGCAAAGGACTGGAAAACGAAACGAGCTCAACAGAAGACGGCAACCTTTAGCCTTGATGATGGCAGTCAAGTGAAGCGCAAAATACACTTGTTGGACTCTGTCCCTACCCACAATGCAAATGGACTTACCCCTGACATAACCAAAAAGCAAATGATTGCCCTGGTTCTGGATGAGTTTTTCCGCATTCTTAGCACCGAGCAGGTTGGAACGCTTGCAGACATGACAAACCGCATCGTTGCAGAGATGAACATTGTTCCAGTTTTTACATATCGTGATTTAGGCAATGCGTTGGAGGCAGATTCAAGGTTCGAACACCATTGTATGCAACTGGTTTGCCTGGCGGGAAACGATCCTGTAGAAGTTTTCGTTGATAAGATGGGAACATAAGATACAAAACCTGCACAATAAGATTCACGCGGATGCCCAATGGCACCGGTGCCCCAGGTATCCGTTTCATTGGGAATACGGTAAGAACCGCAGGAACACAAAGTGCCTGAGCCTGAAGAATGGCAATTGTCTGGGTTACCTACCTTCGCTTTTATCCAGAAAACGCCGCTTTTTGCGCACCGGATTCAATGTCCTATCTGCTTTCCTTTAATGTAAGAGTCATAAAATATTATAAAAAAGTCAGTTATGATTTTTATATGTAATTGATTTATTAGAAAATAACAACCGCTTCTACAACCAAATCAGGAATATCCTAATAAATTCAGCCATTTTTTGTGGAAGCAGAACTATGAAAAAATTAAGTAGAAAAGCTCGTTAAAATAAGCTCTCATATTTGAATCCACTGCAAAACTTAGTGACTCAATTTATAATATTTCCCAGCAACATTTGTTTGTTTGTCATGTGGTTGCCATATTGTCTTTTATGTGAGGGAATTCGTGATATGGGAATGAAAAATAAAAGGCAACTAATTATTAGAGTCATGTTATTTACCATGTGGTGATACAACCAATATTGAAAAGCGGAATTTAATATTTTAACTAACAATTATGAGAGATAAATCATGAAAATATTTGAAACAATATTAATTATATTGTCCATAATAGTTTTCCATCCTTTCACTCAGATAAAAGCAGAAGCACAGAAACGAGCAATGACTTTTCTGGATGTAATCCAGATGAACAGAGTTAGACCACCGGATATTTCCCTTGATGGGAAATCGTTCATTTATACCATTTCTGTTACTGATTGGGAAAAGAGTGAAAGGTTTTCTGACATTTATATTACTCAAATAGGCGGCAAAACAAAGCAGATGACCTTTATGAATAGCTTAAGAGGCATATAGACGAATGTGAAATAATTTATGACTGGTCTTATCACGGTGTCTCTGATCACTTCTGTCGTACCCGCTATAGTCTCTTTCCTCTCCAAACTCATTGCTCATGGTAGTGATACAGTAGTTTGGGGACATTCAATCCGTTTAGGACTTAAGCTAGGCATGATCTTTGCGCTGCTCCGCATGCACGGAACGAAGGAATAACAAGCCCAATACAGCCCCTATTTTCTTGACTCGGCACCTACAACCGCGATACAACCAGAAGGGCCAATATCTCCCTTTTTTTAAAAAATGCTGATTATCTAAGTATTTGCATAACAGTCACTTATAAATTCCACAAAAAATGCAATGATATTCAATGTCTGTTGCGCTGGCCTTACCAGGAGAACCAGGAGAAAAGGACATATCGTGAGTCGATATCCAGTAGAATCTATTGGCTTCAGAGTTGAATGCTGGCGAAATTGGGCGATTCCTTTTCTTCTTCCACTGTAGTTGCTCTGGTTGCGGCTTTTCCCCATCGGTTAGCTACAGCTATGTTTTTCCCCAGGGGCTGCCAGACTTGAATCCTTCAAATCATTCTCATGGGCAATATCGTTTGCCTCGCACCAAGCGATAGCTATTTTCCCTTAACAGTTCAGTTCGACAACTTCATTCGTCATTCGATCAAACTTCCATTTTGGCTTGCGAATTGCTCGTTCCTGTATCATAATCATTATGAAATCCACTTGCCGAAAGATTAGATATGTTAGTGTCTGAAAGAGAAAAAGACAATGACATTCAGCATTGGTGATTCTGTGAATGTCAAAGAAGGTATTATGTGCCCCGAGGATGATTCTTTGTGCATAGGCGGATGGCAGGGAAGAGTCTCTGGTATAGAAGAAGATGATAACATCGTTGAAATTCACTAGGACAGTATCACTCTTAAGCAATTGCCACGTGAGTATATCAAGAAAAGCGAAGAAAAGGGGTTGGGTTGGACGGAGATGTACTTGTCTGCAGATGAGATTGAGCCTGCTTCACCACGAGATTCGGAAGCAACGACTAATAATGTACGGGAGGAGATGGGAAGTAAGTTTTGTTGGCTTGGAATGGACAAAGAGGGCGAACGTATTTTTGAGGTTATTGCCGATGCTGACGATGAAGTCGAGATATGGGCTCGTCATTTAGTGCAGGTGCTTGTGTTCCCCTTTGAGGCGAAAGTAAGTGAGCCTCAGGATGAAGGGCCGTTGGACGATGGTGATGAGGTGCAGGTTCATGGGATTACCGAAGCCGATGAACACTATGGTATTCTTGTGGATGTTACCTGTGGGCAGCAGCGTTTTGTTTTCCCACTGTGTGACTTGACTGTGCGGCAGAGGAAATCTCCAAACTATACTCCCGTCAAGGACTACTGCGTTTGGTTTGCCAGCAGGTGAGGGGATATGCCCGACTCTCAAGATTGATTTCGACGGCAATAATTAGTCAAGAAGGGAATATGGTATGAGTAAGAATATATTTAACCAGCGAGCAATAAATGGGATGCAAGAATTTTCCAAATACATTGCCATTGTTGTCCGTAATGCGATGGAGGATTTTCATTGTAACCATCTTTCTGATAAGCAAATGAAAGAATTGAATCCCATAATCAGAAATGCCATCTATACAGCCATATATGCTTATGAAGCCAGCGAAAAATCAAACATGTCAAAAGCCTTTGTCGAATTCCACCTCTTGTCGATTCCAAAATACTGGGAAAAGCCTCAATTGCTGGATGGCTTTAAGGAATAAGACAGGGAAAATCAGGGACACTCTATCGATCGCTATGAATTGGTTCAAGTCATGTTGTGCGGAAACGGACATTGAATACGTTCGCGCAAAATCTGCATTTTCTGATTAAAATCAAAGCATCGTCTCAATCCTGTTCGGCACAAGGATTGACATCGTATAATTAATCCGATTTCACACTGAAATTTTCAAAATATATTTGTATTTTCCCAAAAAATCGACATTTATTCGGACTCGATATTGGCAAAATCAACATTTGTGGTGTCAAAATGGAGACACGATGTCAGTGTGCCGCAGCAAGCTATGTCAGAGATGGGAGTAGGCCTCCCGCAACCGGCTTGCAGGAGCAGGTTGCAAACCGCCGTAAGCGGCTTTGGTCAAGAGCCTTGGTCGTGAGCGTTACGGAAAAGGTGCTATGAAAAGCATCAGGTGTG
>CAYQKF010000031.1:19197-44472 GCA_964417935.1 uncultured Pirellulales bacterium | reverse complement strand
TACGGGAATACTCGCATTATTTCGGACTGACTGTCGAGCGTATGAAAAGGGCCAAACCCGATATTTTGGTTATGCACCCCGGGCCGATTAATAGAGGCCTGGAGATGGAAAGTGAAGTGGCCGATGGCCGGAACAGTGTTATCTTGGAGCAGGTAACCAACGGCCTGGCTGTGAGAATGGCGGTGCTGTTCCTCGTCAACCAGGCAGCAGCGCAAGGGGATTGATACCGCCAAAAGGCGGCGGATCTACGATATTGACTATTGATTATTGACTATTTTGTTGTGAACTTTGAACTGTGAGCTCTGAACTTTTGATAAAAAATGGTCGGGTAATAGACCCTGCGAACGGCGTCGATAAAAAATGCGATTTGCTTATCGTAGATGAGAAAGTCGATGATAGTTGAGAAAATAGTCGTATGGATGTAATTAAGTCTAAAAATGATGTGCCCATCAGATTGCCGGAGGAAAGATGGTTTCACATCACAGAAGAACACTCTGAGATGGCCGGTTATTATTTTGAAGTTCTTGAGGCAGTGGCGCAACCCGAGGCAATTTACGAGGGCAGTGCAGGTGAATGTTTGGCTGTAAGAGAAGTAGAAAAAGATAAATACATTGTGGTAATATACAAAGAGGCAAGCAACGAAGATGGATTTATCATCAGCGCCTTTTTGACAAAGCGAAAAAGGCAACTCGAAAGGAGACGAAGGCTATGGCCGCGATAGAGATAGAAAGAATGTTAACCCTTGTGCCTCATCTATTAGAGATTCCTCACAGCAGGATCTGGACGACGTACGATAAGGATGCTGACGTGCTCTATGTTAATTTCAAAAAGCCCAGCCATGCGGATGATTCTAAAATAACGGATGATGACATCATAGTCAGGTATGAAGCAGGACAAATTGTGGGTATCACCATACTGAATGCAAGCAAAAGAGTTACCCGGTAGCTGATGGCAGCAACAGAACAGAAATGATAATTGATTATTGATAACTTATTGCTGTGTAGGAGTACCTAATGAAGTACATGGTTAAACTTGAGGAAACTGACGAAGGTTATGCCGTCTGGTGTCCCGGGTTGCCTGGATGCTGGTCTCAGGGTGCAACTGAAGAAGAGGCACTCGAAAATATAAAGGACGCTATAGAGACATACCTTGCAACAGTCGAGGAGCTGCTGAAAGATAAAACCACTCGTTTGGTTGAGGTGGCGGTGTAATTATGCCAAAACTTCCAGGTGTGTCCCAGCTATTAGAGGTTCCTCACAGCAGAAGGGAATTGATTATTTCAATATGAGCTCTGAATTATTGATAAAGAATGGTCGGGTTATAGACCCTGCGAACGGCATCGACAAAAAGTGCGATGTACTCATCGTCGATGAAAAGATTGCAGAGGTCGGAGAAAAGACTCAAGACCCAAGACTCAAGACCCAAGACGGTAAGGTTGTCGATGCGGCCGGCAAATTAGTTGTGCCGGGTCTGATTGACATCCACGTTCACTTTCGTGAGCCGGGCGACGAAGAGGAAGAAACAATAGCAAGCGGTTCGACAGCGGCTGTTGCAGCCGGTTTCACCTCGGTTGTCTGTATGCCGAATACCAACCCGCCTGTCGAAAACGAAACCGATGTCGAATACATCCATCGAAAAGCCAGACAGACAAGAAAAACGCATGTCTATGTCATGGGGGCTATCACAAAAGGACGAGAGGGCGTTGAACTTGCGGAGATGGGATTTATGGCTGACGCCGGGGCGGTCGGTTTTACCGATGATGGCAGGGGGGTGCAGGACCCGGCGGTTATGCTGCGGGCTTTGAAATATGCTGCTATGTTCGATGTGGTAGTGGCTCAGCATTGTCAGGACGACGGTTTTGCTGGCAATGGTGTGATGAACTCCGGTTACTATTCGACTATACTGGGGCTGCCGGGGATAGACCCGTTAGCTGAAGAGGCGATGCTGTGGCGCGATATACAGCTTATCAAAAAGATCCGCCCCGGGCGGATTCGCTACCACGCACAGCACATATCAACAGCAGGGTCGGTCGAGATGATAAGGGCTGCCAAGAAAGATTCTCTGCCGATTACCTGCGAGGTAACGCCGCATCATCTGCTTTTTACCGAGGAATGCTGCGCCGAATACGACACCAACTACAAGGTAAACCCGCCTTTGCGGGGGGACAGAGATGTTGAGGCTCTAAAGCAGGCGATCGCCGAAGGGCTTATCGATGCACTGGTAACAGACCACGCTCCGCACCTGCAGAGTGAAAAGGAGCTGGAATTTTTAGCTGCTCCTTTCGGCATAGCAAGTTTGGAATGTGCGCTGGGTCTTTATGTTAAAGCACTGATTGAACCGGGCGTTCTGGATTGGCCCGGTTTTATTCGTTTGATGACCGAAAAGCCGGCTCAGATAATTGGTGTTGACAAGGGCACACTTGGGGTAGGCAGACAGGCCGACGTTACTATTATCAACCCGAACGCCGAGTATGAAATTGACGTAAACACATTCCGCTCCAAGAGCAGGAACTGTCCGTATCACGGCTGGAAAGTCAAAGGCAAGGTCGAAAAAACAATCGTCGGCGGCGAAATAAGATTCGAAGCATAAAGCGATATGGAGAAGAATCAAGGCATTACTTATGTTGAAGGCCAAGTGAAGGGACCTACTAAAAGGCAGAAAACCGTTAAGTTTCTAATAGACAGTGGGGCAACATATTCACTCCTTCCCAAGAAAGTGTGGAAGGCGATTGGTTTAAAGCCGAAACGCAAAGTATCATTTACTTTGGCTGATGGGACAACGCTTGAGAGAGCAGTATCAGAGACATATATAGTTCTTCCACAAGGTCAAGCCCACACACCGGTGGTTTTGGGTGAAGAAGGTGACCAAGCTCTGTTAGGAGTAGTGACATTAGAAATTCTCGGTCTTGTGTTTAATCCATTCAACCGGACCCTTAATCCGATGCGCATGTTGCTGTGTTGACAAATCATAGAAACAGGTTGAATCTGTCTCTGAACTTGCCGAAGACATGAAGAACATCGAGAATCAAGTTTTGATAATGTAAGATATAGCGGAAATAAAGGGATGTGAAGTTAGCCGACTTAACTGATCGCACAGGAGCAATGCTATGGAAGATGACATGGAAGCACAGTTCCATAATCAAATGATTTCCATTTACGCGAAACAAATGTGATTTTTCAAAATACGAAATTCAAAATGAGATTGCCGCGGCCTGCTTCGCGGGCCTCGCAATGACATACTATGGATTCCCGCTTGCGCGGGAATGACAAACCATTATTCTTAATTGCTTGATTGATTATTTGAGTAGAAACTGTAGTCTATACACGCAATACGCATCCTTGGCCTCGAGCGAGGCGAAGGCACGCAATACGATATACGAAATATGAGATGTTTATTATTGACGGTCATAATCTGTTGCACTCAATCCATAAAGAGGGCACGGATTCCGGGTCAATCAGCGATGTTGGGTTGTGCCGGATTGTCGGTAGATACTTAAAGCAAATCGGCCAAAGCGGTGCAATTATTTTTGACGGTACCGGGCCGCGAGACAAAAGCGGATTCGATGATATAAGCAATCTGGAGGTCTTTTTTGCCGGCTTAGGTACTGATGCCGATACGGTAATCGAGGATAAGATAACCGCAAGTACAGCACCGAAAAGATTGATAATTGTCAGCAGCGACCGAAGATTGCGAAAAGCAGCCCGGACCAGAAAAGCAATATCAGTAAAGTCGGAGGTTTTCTGGAATAGTATCCAGAAACAATTAAGCCGGAAAAAGACAATCAAAGAACCCACGGCAAAACGGCAGGGACTAACTGATGGAGAGACCAAACAATGGCTTGAGTTTTTCGGCCTTGAGCAGTAAATAATCGTAAAGCGTGGGTCGTTTTATTTTTTGCAAGCTGCCGGACAGTTGTATCAAAATAAAACAAAATCCCTCGATAAGCCGGAGCTTTCTGCTCCAGTATCGAGGGATTTCGTTACACAAAGTCTTTTATCTTTCTAAATTCCTATCGAACTACTTGTCACTCCGGCAAAATCCTGCTCTTTGCCGCCTATTATCACTTTATTAATTGTGAATGTAACCGAGCCGCCCCCTCCTACCCACTCTGTCCCGAAGCTGACTCTGCCATTTCCATCGGTTGTGCCGGAGACAGTGCCGCCATAACCTCCACCCCAGGCTCCCTCGATGGTTACTCCGGCGATAGGTTGTCCAGAGGAGTTACCCTTTGTAACCGTAACCATTGCTGTTACTGTGTGCCACGTCCGGAAGATTCGACTCTTCGACATTCCAATGTTCACGTATATGGATGGCATGTTCAGTGAGATGTAGTTGGTCTTGGTTTTAGTGTCCGAGCCGCTTGGACCTTGTACTGTTAAGCTGACTGTGAAATCACCGGTGTTATGGTACATATATGTGTGGGACGGATTTTGTTTGGTTGACGTAGTTCCGTCACCAAAATTCCACAACCAACTGTTGACATTGGAGGATTGGTCGAAGAATTGCACGGTTAGCGGGCCGTCACCGCTTCTCGGTATTCCCACAAAGTCTGCCACAGGATGCGGAGGTGTGGTTATGTGGATGTAGTTGTACTTGGTTTTGGTATCCGAACCACTTGGACCTTGTACTTTTAAGCTGACTGTGTAATCGCCGGTGTTCTGGTACGTATATGTGTGGGACGGATTTTGTTCGGTTGACGTTGTTCCATCACCCAAATTCCACAACCAACCGTTGACATTGGTGGATTGGTCGAAGAATTGCACGGTTAGCGGGCCGTCACCGGTTCTCGGTGTTCCCACAAAATCCGCCACTGGATATGGAGGTGTGGTTATGTGGATGTAGTTGTACCTGGGTTTTGTAGTCGAGCCGGCTGGACCTGTTACTGTCAAGCGTACTGTGTAAATACCAGGATTATAGTACGTGTGAAAAGGATTCTGCTCGGTTGATTTTTGTCCGTCCCCAAAGTCCCATGACCATCCTGTAATACCTCCAAGGGATGCGACATCCATACCAAATAACGCAGAGCCGTTTTCCCAACAGTGGCCAGCAGTTCCCTTGCAGGTGGACAGATCGGTGAATTGCACGCTCATGGGTGCATCGCCATCTGTCGGCTGTCCCTCAAAGTTTGCCACAGGAGTCCATGCTATAAACGCATTGATATAATTTTCCTTGGTTTCAGTATCTGAGCCATTTGAATCTGTTACTGTCAAGCTCACAGTATAGTGACAAGTATCCGTATATGTGTGAAGTGGATTCTGTTGGTTTGATGTTGTTCCGTCACCGAAATCCCATAACCAACTGTTGATATTTCCGGTGGATTCATCGATGAATTGCACTATCAGGGGCTGGCCCCCGCTTGTCGGTTCTGCCTTAAACTGTGCTGCAAGAGGTAGAGGTCCTGGTCCCGGTTCTGGTCCTGGTCCTGGTTTCCATTTAAGAGCAGCAGAAGCATTTACTATCCCCCAGCCGTGTTTTATATCCCAGCCTGCCGACCCCTTATCCTCTGCTGTGGTTTCTAAAGCTTCTCTGACTTCAGCAGGTGTGACAGCAATTTCGTTTGCTATGAGTAAAGCTGCAACTGCGGAGACGTGCGCAGCAGCCATTGAAGTTCCCTCCATCAAGCAGTAACCCCAGGATATGTTACTGAAGCCATTTTTCTCATAGGTTTCTTGTAAAATCCCGTCACCGTAGCCATCTGCGTTCTGGTCAACATTAAGGTCACCACCTGGAGCTACTAAGTCAAGACTTGGTCCATAGTTGGAGTAATAAGTCAGAGTTTCATTGTAACGAGTGGCCCCGACGGCAATAACATAATCATCGTAGGCAGCAGGGTAACTGACATTCTCTGTGCCGTCATTACCAGCGGCGGCTATTACCGTTACTCCCTTGTTGTAAGCGTAAGCTACTGCGTTTTCCAAAGTTTTTGAAGGTGCGTTTCCCCCCAGCCCCAGGTTAATCACATACGTGCCATGGTCAGTTGCCCAAATAATACCTTCTACTATATCGGTATAGGTTCCAGCCCCGCTGCTGTTCAATACCTTCACCGGCATCAGGTAAGTATTAAAGGCCACTCCAGCCGCTCCAATGTTGTTGTTGGTATTTTGGGCAATAGTACCAGCTATATGAGTTCCGTGCCCGGGATTTGAGTCGTCAGTAGGGTGCTCATCACGGTTGACGAAATCATAACCGGTCACAAAGTGCGTGTTAGCTAAATCTGGAGCTTGTTCGTAGTAGATCTTTTGCCCTTGGGAATCTTCTTGGCTATAAGTTTCGTAGGCAATACCTGTGTCAATAATTGCAACGACGACTCCTGAGCCGGTAGAGACATTCCAGGCTGATTCCATTTGAATACCGCCGTATTCGGTATTATACAGGTGCCATTGGAGGGGATATAGCTCATCATTTGGGACCATCATAGCATAAGCGATGTAGTTTGCCTCGGCGTAGTCGACATTGGCATCTGCCTGATAAATTTCGACCATTTCGGCGACTGTCTTACCGCTTGGAATCCTCAATCTTTTAAAACCGGCGGTTGGGCTTGTATAGATCGTAGAGACACCCTGAGTTGAATTTAGAGCGGCTATGTCGTACTCCGTAACGTTAGGCTTGAATTTGACGATGATCTCACCCGGAACGTACTTCTGACCGACTTGTGGCAACTGCTTTTCAAAGATTTGGGCCTCCACCAATCCATTCTGGGCGAATGTTAAGCCAAATAAAAGCAGGACAAATATGCTTATACTTGTACGTAATCTTTTCATAACTCGCTTCTCCCAAAAACGTTTTTTTCGAAAAAATTATACTACCTCTTTCCTTAGAAAATTAGACAGAAAAAGCTACAATCAAGTGCCACGATTGAGGCCAAATGTAACGTTTTTTTCTGCTATTTTTCCATATACCCCTTCATAATGGTTTTGTTCCGCTCAGGGCGAAAAAAATCCGGGGTAATTATCCGAATATAAGGTATAAAAAGACTTTTGCAAAATCGAGGTTAGGCATACTTTGAAAAGAAAAAATTGTTTTTTGATTTTATTTTTTCAAACAGTATGCAGTATGTCGTTGCCTAATAAGATGTTAGCTAATTATTTAAGAAAATCGAAAAAGCTGATTTTCTTAAATAATATATGCCTAACCTCAATTTTGCAAAACTTCGGGTATAATATAAACCACGTCCGCTGCGCACTAGCCCGGTTAGGTTTTTTTTCATTGACAACCAACATTTGTCAAGTTATAAAGGTAGTCTATGAATCTCGATTACTTGAAAGAAAAGAAAGAGTTGGTTTCAGTTGTGCTGTTTGGTGCTTCAGCATTTTTGGCGGTTTTGATTTTGGTTAAGGTAACAGGCTTTTTTGCGGCCTCAGCTAGGGCAGAGGGCTTAGTTAAGAGGGCTGTTGCGCAAAATGACACAGACGCCAAAGATATGGAGAGGTATTTTGCCGAATACAAGATGCTTGCTGACGCGCTAAAAAAGAACAATTTGTTTACGCCACCTCCACCGAGGCAGCATCCCGTAAAGGAAGTGCTGGGTATATTGGGTGATGAGGTGCTGATAAAAGACAAGTGGTACAAAATCGGTGATGTGGTTGGAGACGCAAAAATTGCCGCAATCGGACCTACGCAAGTCACAATCGAATGGGACAGCAAGGAAACAGTGTTTGCGCCGATAAGTGGGTCTAGTCCTGGGGGGCCAGGTAGGCCGCGGTCTGACAGCCCTCGTATGGAAAGAACAACAAGAAGGAAGGAGATTAGAGCGGGAGAGGCCGTGATGGTTGTGGTTGGACCCCAGAGAAGAGGACATGGAGGCAAAGGGGCGTTTGGAAATGTATCTGAGAAAGAAAGAGCTAAATTACAACTAAAAGCGGAACAAAAACAAAGATTACTAACTGAAAAGGAGAAAACCAAGAAGCTGTTGAAGCGCGATGCGGAGAATATACAAGCGAAGCAAAGGAAAGATATAGCGCAGAAGAAAAAAAGAAACAATGATAGCAAACCCAAGAAGGAAAGTACTCAAGGAATAATAAAGAAATTGGCAGCGAAATAATCAAGCATTTTCCTCGCTCACTGTTTGAAAAGAAAAAATCAAAAAAACAATATTTTCTTTTCAAAGTATGCCTAACCTCGATTTTGCAAAAGTCTTGTTAATAGACCAGGCTACTCAAGAGCTATCCCGGCGTCCTATCAAACGCCTCTCCTTCCAACCCGTCGTGGCTCGCTTGGCGAAGCCAAGCCGTGACAGGAACCTCGGAGTTGCTTTGAATAAACAAACTCAACTCTTTCCCCTCGCCGTGCCCAGAAAATACGGACGGCCAGCCCCTTCGACTTAATAATCCGCTTGGGGCGGATTCCATATCAGGGTGATGGTGAGAGAGCACCGAAGCAGATGAGCCTTTGCCTAAGGTCGCGCTCCGCATTTATATCCCAACAGGACGCGCTGAAAGGACGCTAAGAGTTTGGGACTTACCAGTTGAGATATGTTGTGGATTGTTGACGAATGGATTATAATAACTAAGGGAAACGATGCTAACGTACTGTGTAAACACAAGAGGTAAAAATGGCTAAACTTGCAATCAAGGGTGGAAACAGAGTCCGCACTAAGGAGTTCTTTACCTGGCCTCATTATGATGAACGGGAACTCAAGTATGTTGAAGAAGTGATAAAGAGCCGAGTATGGTTTGCAGGCATGCGCGGGGCAGACCCGGGTACGAAAACAGAGGAATTTGAAAAAAAATTCGCTCAGTATCATGATGCCACCTATGGTATAGCATGCGCCAATGGAACTGTCGCTATAGAAATTGCGCTCCGGGCAGTTGGTATCGGGACTGGAAATGAGGTAATCATACCAGCGCTGACTTTCATCGCAACGCTAAGTGCGGTACTTCAAGTAAACGCTATTCCAATCTTAGTCGATACGATTTATGATACCCAGTACATTGACCCGGACGAAATTGAAAAGGCCATCACCGATAAAACAAAGGCGATCATACCGGTACATTATGGCGGATTTGTTTGTGATATGGACAGGATTATTGAAATCGCACAGAGATATGACCTCATCGTCATCGCAGATGCTGCTCATGCAGACGGAGCGATATTTAGAGGTAAGAAATTGGGTTCTCTGGGCGATCTTTCGACTTTTAGCTTTCAGGAAAGCAAAACCATGACCGCCGGCGAAGGTGGCATCATAATCACCAATAATGACGAGCTGGCAGAGAAATGTATCCAATACCGTAGTTGTGGACGCCACGAAGGAGAATCATGGTATGTCCATTACGTTATGCCTATGAATTATCGCCTCTCGGAAATTCAATCAGCCATGCTTCTGGCGCAGCTTGAAAGACTTGATGACCAACTGAAAAGAAAAAATGAGAATGCTCATTATCTGGCTGAGAAATTCAAAGATATCGACGGCATCAATCCCGTCCCGGGCGATGGAAATACTGATGTGAATGGTTTTTATTTATATCTTCTACAGTATGATAAGGAGAAATTCGCCGGCGTTTCGAGGGATAAATTCGTTAAGGCGTTAAATGCTGAAGGTGTTCCATGTCATATCGGCTATCCCTGGCCTTTATCAAAGAACCCGATGTTTCAGCAAGTCAAAGAGGGTTCCAAAGGATGCCCGTTCACTTGTCCGTATTATGGGAAGCAGACTTCTATAAAAGACCAAAAATTCCCCGTAACGGAAAAGATTTGCAGCGAAACAGTAGTCATCCCCCATCAGGTTTTACTCTCGTCCAGGCAGGATATGGATGACATCTTGACTGCAATTATAAAAATCAAGGAAAATGTTAACGAACTACTATAATGGTCAGTCTTACCGGTTTAATCTTAAACCATGTTAAGGTTACGACAATGAACATGATACTGTTGGAATGAAGAAAAGGAGCCAAAGATGAAAAAAATATTTACGTTGCTGCCTGCCGGAATATTTCTTGTAATGACATCTTTAAGTTGTGGTGAACTAAACAAAGGAAAAGGAAAAGTTTTCTTATTTAAATATCCTCTGAGGGTAGGATGGGCAATACAATCATCCGATAAGGTCAAAGAAAATGGTGGCGTTGTATCTACGGGCCAATTTAAACCAAAAGGATGGTATGCCTGTACCGTACCTTCGACTGTGTTAGCAGCTTTGTGTAAAAACGCCGTCTTCCCTGACCCGTATTTTGGTGAGAATCTACGAAAGATACCCGGATATCAGGACAGTATATGGTTTTCTATGCCTGATGATAGTCCCTTCAGAATTCCTTACTGGTATCGCACCGAATTCAGCTTGCCGGAAGAATATAAAGGGACCCCGCCTTGCGGGAACCCAAAAAAGCTCTGGCTGCATTTCGATGGCATCAATTATAGGGCAAACATCTGGTTAAATGGAAAAAGAATAGCCGACAGTGATTCGGTTGTCGGGATGTTCAGGCGTTTTACTTTTGACGTTACCGACAATATAACTACCGGCAAAAACTATCTCGCAGTGCAAATAATCGCACCGGCCCAATCTCACGGAAGGAACGACAAAGAAAAAGATATGCAATGTACCAGTTCCTGGGACGACCACTGCCCTTATCCTCCCGATGGCAATATGGGGATATGGCGCGATGTTTATATAAAACCAACAGGTCCCGTGACAATAAAATATCCTAACGTGGTCTCTGAACTGGACTTGCCATCTACTGATACAGCACATCTTAAAATATCCGCTGAGATAAATAATGCAAGTAACAAGCAGGTAAGAGGAACCTTACGGGCTAGCGTAGCAAATATAGATAACGTTAAGCAAGGCGGAAGCTCAAAGGGGCGTGGTGAAAGAATAATGGTTTATCAAACTGTAACTATGAATCCAGGTGAAACAAAAGAGGTTGAATTCTCACCCGATAAGTTCAGTAAGCTCAACATCAACAATCCTCAATTGTGGTGGCCCAATCCGTTAGGACAGCAGAACCTTTACAATTTATTTCTGGAATTTGAAATAAACAGCGAAATCTCAGACTTCACAAATATCAACTTTGGAATTCACGAGATAACAACCCGCCTGGATGAAAGAGGATGGCGGGTTTTCCAGTGCAATGGGAAAAATATCCTTGGGAGAGGGGGAACATGGATGACAAGCGACCTTTTGCTGCAGTTCTCCAGCAAACGGTACGAATCTATGATGCGCTATGCAAAAGAAATGAACTGGAACCTGATGCGAGTAGAGGGATATTCAATAAAAGAGCTTCCGGAATTTTATGATATGTGTGACAAATACGGAATTATGTTAGCACCGGAGATATTTGCCAGAAATAATCGAGACCCTGAACTCCAGCTGGAATGCTTTAAAGAACATTTACTTGAAATAAGGCACCACCCATCTCTTATTCATTTTATTGGGCACGATGAAACGGTTCCAACGCCGTATATCGATGCAGGGTATCGCAAACTGATTCAGAAGTATGCTCCATACATAACGTATCAAGCAGGCTCCGGCGGAATAGCAGAAGAACGTTCAGGTATGGGTGGCTCACGAACCGGCGGGCCGTGGAATTTCTCACCGCCGTCCTACTATTACGGACAGGATTCAAATACGGAATGGACGCAGCAACTAAGGGCTTACGCATCCGGTGCCACCTATTCGGGCGGTATCGGAGGAGAGGTTGCTCTTGTTGAAATTTTTTACAAGTTTCTGCCTGAAAATGAGCGGTGGCCGACACATAAAACCGCATGGCATTTCCATACCATTTGCACCGACACCTGGCTTGATGGGACCGAAGAAGGCAGAATTGTACCTTCTTTTACAAAGCTGCTGAATCGTCGCTATGGAGAAGCGAACAGTATTGAGGAATTCTCTTATAAAGGGCAGATAATGACGATGGAGACTATGCGTGCTCTCCATGAGGTTGTTGGAAGAAACAAGTATGACTGTACTTTCCTGCTTACGTGGAAATTCAATTCCCCATGGCCAACAACTCTATCATGGAATGTCGTTGACTGGTATCTGGCTCCAACCGGCGCTTACTATGGAACAAAAAAAGCGTGCGAGCCATTGCATGTTCAGTATTCTTATGACGATGATTCCATTTATGTCATTAACAGTCATTATCAAAGTTTTGAAAATCTGAAGGTTACTGCAGAAGTATATAATTTGGATATGGCCAGGAAATATTCCAAGGTTGCCACAATAAGTATTTCACCGGATAGTAGTGATAAGGCCTTTGACATTGATTGGCCGGGGGATTTAAGTAAAACCCATTTTCTGAACCTCGAATTGAAAGACAAATCGGACAATTTGATTTCTTCCAACTTTTACTGGCTATCAACAGAACCTGATGCTACTTCCGATTTCAGTGATTTAGAGAGTCTTCCCGAGGTGTACCTGGATATTTCTTATAGCAAAGAGAAAAACGGTGATACTTATACCGTTTATGTTGACCTGAAGAATCCCTCTTCGGATTTAGCGTTCGCAATAAACCCGAAGATAAAGAAAAGTGTTTCAGGCGACCTTGTATTACCCATTTACTGGCAGGACAATTATTTTTCCCTTCTTCCCGGCCAGAAGCGAAAGGTAAAGGTTAAGTTTGATGTCAAGGATTTAGGAACAGAAGAACCATCGCTGGTAATAGATGGGTGGAATATAAAAACTGAGAAGATAACAATTTCGGCTCTTTAGGAGACTGTAGATGCTTGCCTGGCCAGATATTGTAATTATCATCGGCTATTTCGTTATCGTGCTGAGTTTGGGTGCGTATTTCAGCAGGTATATGAAGTCGCAAAAGGATTTCTTCCTTGCCGGGAAAAAGATGCCTTGGTGGATAACGGCCTGTTCTTTGCAGGCGACAGATATAGGCCCGGAAACATACATAGGCGTTACTGGAATAGTTGCGGCGACCGGATTGGCATGGTTGAATTATGATTGGCTGCCTGCTTGTGCCATTCCGTGTATAATTTCAGCCTGGTTTTTTGTCAGGCATTATTGGAGAAGCGGAGTCTATACAATACCTGAATTCATCGAAAGAAGATACGACCCTTCCATGAGGGCGCTATGGGGGGTATTGTTCATTATAGTGAGAACACTCACTTTAGGTGTAGTAATCTATACGATGGCACTGCCACTGTCATTGATTGTCGGATGGCCTTGGTGGCTTTCACTGCTCGTTGCTGCCGGCGTAACAGGCCTATACTGCTCTCTGGGCGGTTTAACTGGCGTAATGATCACGGACGTTCTCCAGTTCATAATCATGACGGTCTGTGCCGTAGGATTAATCGTTTTCTCTTTACGGAAGGTCGGTGGATGGAGCGGCTTGTATTCCGCATTACCACGCCAGATGTTTCACGTAGTACTGAGCAGGGCCGAAGGCACCCCAGACACATGGTGGGGAGCTATGTTCATAGGCACGCTCTCTCTGGGTTTGGCGTATTGGTGCACCGACCAAAACACACTGCAAAGGACGTTTGCCTGCAGAAGCGATGCGGATGCAAGAACCGCATTAGTGGTAGGAAGTATCATGAAGTATCCGATGACATTTATATGGGGGCTTGTCGGCCTTTGTGCAGCCGTACTATTCAAGGATATAATTGCGGAAAATCCGGATAATGCTATGCCGAAAGTCGTTACTACTTTGCTTCCGGTCGGCACCGCTGGTGCCGCAATTACCGCACTTTATGCGGCGGGAATGTCATCCTGCGATTCATTATTGACTTCCATGTCCACAGTTTTAACCAGAGACATATATCAGAGGTTTTTAGTTAAGAATAAACCGGATATGCATTATGTCTGGGCCGGGAGAGCATTTATAATTTTGATTTTGATTTGCGGCACATTATTCGCAACCGTGGTTTTTCCCGTTTTTGGTGCAGCGTACGTTGCATGGCAGTCTGTGCTTTCGTATATTCAATTCCCCTTGTTCGTAACTCTGGCACTTGGGATATTTCATAAAAGGGCAACCGCCTTGCCGGCGTTCGTTGGCTTGTTGGCAGGTTCAGTATCGGCCTTCATTCTGGACAGGTTCATCGGGCCGGTTCTGACGCCATATTGGTGGTCGTTTGTATGGGCTGGATGGGTAGGAGGAATCTTAACAGCAGTAATAACTATTGGTGGCAGTCATTTTACCAGACCATATTCTGAAGAAAAGTTAAAAGGTCTTTGCTGGGGAACTATAGAAGAAAAGGAGGAAGAAAAACCACAACTGATAATGGATTGGCGCCTCTGGAGCGTTGTATCCCTGGTGGTTGGAATATCGTTAACATTAATCTTCTGGCTGGTTTTGTAGGTGAAAATATGGAAGAAATGAATCAAAGAAAAGCGTTAGGAATAAGCTTAAAAGCATTTGCCATACTAATGATCACAGTCTGCTTCATATATCAAATAATCACACCATCGGTAAAATTCGCAAATATATGGTTTTCCTATCTTGTCGGAATAGTCCTTTATGCTATAGGATTTCTGATGACTTTCGTTTAGGATACGGGGAAAGCCTCGAGGTCATTGCAGCAGATGAAAATAAAAGCAAAACATAACGACACACGGTTTTGTGTTATCGACGAGGAAGACATTTCTGGGGATCTGGATAAGGCCCTTCGCAAAAGCTTAGTTGTATGTTTTCCTGCCAACCGCGAGTACTACCACCGTCAGAGCTGGTGGCATTGCGTTCCTATCTATCGGGTTATTGGTAAAGACGATAAAGATTCAATTACAGCACACGTTGCGGTTGTAGAGCGGCCTGTAACTGTGGGTCGAGATTTATTGAAAGTGCATGTTGCTGGGGTACAAAGTTTTTGTGTATTGCCGGACCATCGTGGCATAGGGCTTTCAAGTAAGATGATGTCGATCGCGATGGAGGAAGCAAATAGACATGGTTTTGACGCAGGGCTTCTGTTTTGCCGGGACCAGCTTCGGACAGTTTACGACCGTATGGGATGGCGCAAGCTGGATGCTGCTGTTTATATGTTTGATGACAAAGCCTGTTGCGACTTGGCTGCTCCAAGCGAGCCACAGCGGGAAGGTAAGACATTTATTTATTCCGGCCAAGAACATTACTATGTTCTATCCACTTAGAACAAGGCAATTTCCCCCAGGTGATATCGACCTTAACGGCACCGACTGGTAGCAAACAAATAGTTTTGTTTACTCAAACTGACCGGTTTCAAGCTGTTATGCTGAGCGAAGCGAAGCATCTGGCCTTAGCGAAGAATAATCGCATTATGTGGGCATGAGATTCTTCGCTCCACTTCGTTCCGCTCAGAATGACAAATCGTGTTATGTTATTGTTAATAAAGTATTTATATCAAATTTCGCGACCAAAACGGTCAGTTTGAGTTGTTTATTTAATTGTATTGGTCAGTGCAGTCTATTCACGATCGGCAAAGCAATCCCGATTCTATCGGGACCACTGCTTACTCAGCCTCAATTGGCTGTGGCGATGCTTAAGAAATGGAATTTTCTCGTAAAACTGGGGATGGTTCAGCAGCGAATTATCTTTAATTCATCCAGTTTTTTGCGCGATAATGAACCTTTTGGATGGTTAGGCGTAGAAAATCAGTATATTTTTCGTACAATCAGCTACCTGGGAGCGTTCCACTAATTCCTTTTTATTGATAAGTGCTTATGAATTACGGAAAAAACGTTATATTTGACATCTTTGGTGGCACTTAATTATAATCTTGGTTTGTGTAATAATGAATGAATGTTAACAGGATCCTTGTATGGATCAGCAGTTGTGCCAAATCGAACTGATCAGGCGGGCTCGGCGCGGCGATAGGCAATGCCTCGATCAGCTGGCTCAGCAGGCAAGAGAACGCCTGCGTACGTATATTTACCGTCTCACTCAACGTGATGACTTGGCGCAAGAAATAGTACAGGAGAGTTTGTTGGAGATGTGCAAAGTGTTAGGCAAGCTGAAAAAAGCCGATAGATTCTGGCCCTGGCTCTACGGCATAGCCATTAACAAACTGCGGCGTCATTACAGGACAGAGCAGACACAACGAAGGCTGGCGATCTCCAGTGCAAAACGGAAGGGCACACTGAAAGACCGGCAGGATGGGCTGGAGAACCTCGTCAGCGAAGAGTTGAAACAGATCGTTTCGACGGCGATGCAAAAGCTCAGGACGCGGCACAAAGCCGTCCTGATTATGCGCTGCTATGACGGGATGACTCATTCGGAGATTGCCGAATCGATGGGCTGCAGCGAGTTTAGTACGCGTATGCTGTTTTTGCGTGCGAAAAAGGCCTTGCAGCGAGAGCTTTCGCGTAACGGCTTCGGCAAGGGCTCTCTGTTAGCTGCTCTCGTGCTGTTCGGGAAGATGACAGCCCCAAGTGAGGCCGCGGCTGCACAAGTGTCAGTCACAGCCGCCGCAGCTAAAGTTGGCTTATTAACCGGAATCGTCGGCTTGGCAACCACGAAAACGGCGATTATATCGTTCACTGCGGCCGGCGTCTTGACTGCCGGCACGATAGTTACGACATCAGGACCCTGGAAGCAAGATGCCGAATCCGCCAGGGCGGACTCGCTGGCCAGTCCCCAAGCTATCGGCCAGTTCGACCAGAGCAGTAACGACGAGGAAGAGTATTGGTATTATTTTCCGCAAGGTCCGGCAAAACCTATGATGCTGCGGGCAAAGTCCGGTGTCCTCGGTGACAAGTCGTACTGGCAGATACTGCAAAACGACCGTGCTAATTACTACTACCACGACAATAGTGTCCATATTAACAACTACCGCATGTGGGCCAGCGACCTTAGCGTACTAAAGGTCCCCACGGACAACCCCAAATTGACCGATTTTCTCTGTCAAATCGAGTCAAGCACAAAGACCATGAAGCATATAGCGGCCAAAGGTAGAGGTCTATTGCTTATTGCCGCCCGAAGCAAAGCAAAAGACAGCAATCGGTCATGGGCTGTCCGTCATTACAACGTCTTGGACGAGGATTACTTTCAGTCTGACTGGCCAGCCACAGCCAAGGTCTTTGATAACCGCGATGCTATGCATAAACGCGGCTGGACTTACTTTCGAGTCAGTGGTAAAGTAAACGGCCAGAACGTTTTTGGGACGGGAAGAATACCATTTGTTTACGCTGCCAGTGAACAATACAGCCCCTGGCTGAAACTGCAGGTGGGTTCCCTGATGATAGTTGACACGTACAAGGAAGCTTATCTGAACCGTTTACAATCTGACCAGTTTGAGACATACGCCGGAGGCAGCTTCTTCAAGGGGCTAACCAGACCCTGGATGGGACTTCATACAATCGATACGGTGCGCCGCGACGCGGCTGAACAGCGTATTTCATTTGAGACAAAGCATACGCCCGGCAGCCGGTTTGCGCAGGTGGAGCTAATCTATAAAGGTTTCAGACTAATCTACAACATCGACCTGGATATGGACGTCATTGACGAAATCACATTCTCCACCGACCAAGGCAACAAGGGGAATCTGAAGTTCTCATATCTTCAGTCCATTGAAGGAGCTGGAGGTAGTGAGGAGTTTAAACCTCCAAGACCAAGACGACGGAGGGCCTCTAAGAGTGGCCCGGGCCTGTTATGGCTTGTGCAACTGGTGGAAGGTTCACTCGAATAGGGTAAACCAGTGGGATTGAACGCACAAAAGGTTATCCCAAACCAAGGAGGACGGCGTTAATGGACGGGAGGTATGATATCTGGTCCAATAGAGGCGACGAAAATGAGACTGGCACGAAAAGGTTGGTTTTGGACTACTGCCGCTATTTTGGTAGGCGCAGCAGTCTGCCTGGCTCCCAGTAAAGTCGAGGCCGATTGGACCTACGAATATCAGGAAGATTTCAGCACTAACAGCGTGGAAAGAGACAGCTTTCTTCACTCGGTTTTCTGGCCCCAAGGGGCATTTCCTCCGCCGCAGACATATCTGTACTATCTTGATACGGGACCGCAGCGCGAATTAGGATTCGGAGACTACAATGGCGACCCAGCCCTTTTGGGTTATTGCTTCCCGGTCGCCTCGGTTCAGGCGCAGAGGGCAGTTAGCGGATACCTGCAGATTGACGTACGGTTCCCGGACAGCACCGACATGGTGTCAGGCTCTTTAGAATACTCGCTCTCGAGCGATGGTGTTATTTGGTCATCGGCACGGCAACTGGGGCCAGGAAGCCATTACATCACGATAGAGTCGGTCAGGGGCACCTGTTACGTCAAATTCAGGGGAATCGAGGTTCTGATTGACAATATCGAAGTGCGTTTGAACTCGTCCCCTGCTACGATTCATCACGTGCCGAGTGACTTCGCCACAATCCAGGAAGCGATCGATTCTTCAACTCAAGGCGACATCGTGGAGGTCTCTGGCGGTACCTACACGGGCGATGGCAACTGGGATATCGACTTCCTGGGCAAGGCAATCACGGTGCGCAGTGAGGCTGGGCCAGATCGTACGACTATCGACTGTACAGGCCACGAGGGCCACAGAGGCTTCTACTTCCATCGAGGAGAAGGACCGAGTTCTGTTCTGCGCGGGTTCACGATCATCGGGGCTGTTGTGCCGGGTTCCGAGATTCCACCGGACTATGTGAGTTGGAGCTCAAGTCCTACACATCCGGTCGGTGGCGGCATATACTGCGAGTTTAGCAGCCCAAGCATCATTGACTGTGTAATAAAACAGTGTTCGACGGAGCTGGGAGGGGGGATAGGGTCTGTTGGCGGTGCACCGGTGATCATTGATTGTACCATCGAACAGTGCCGTGCCGGAGGTCTTGGACCAGCCGAATCCGGTGGATATGGGGCCGGCATCGGCTTGATAAGAGGCTCCGACGCCGGGATTGTCAATTGTACAATCAACAGGAACGTCGGTTATTATAACAGTCAAGGGGCAGGTGTATATTGTGGGCAAAGCGAAGCTCTGTTAGCGAATTGCGACATTTCCTTTAACAATGCACAGGGAAATATCAAGGGCGGCGGTATCTACTGCGGAGGGTCTTCTGCAAGCGTCGTATTGGAGCGATGTATCATCTCGAACAACACTGCCGAGGCCGGCGGCGGCATCTTCGCGAGTTCGCTTGCCTATGCACGCGTGACAAACTGCACGATTGCCGACAACAGGCTGTCATATCCCCAGATGTCACTTGGGGGAGGGATTCACTCAGTTGGCAGCGACATTGTCATCAGGAACAGTATTGTTTGGTATAATGATGGCACAGCCGTTTTGCTCAATGATCCGGCCTCGTACAGTCCCGTTCTCTATTCAAATATCGAGGGATATTATCCAGGACAAGGCAACATCGATACAAATCCTCTGTTCGCATCGGCTGGGCGAGCTGATTATCACCTTCGGTCAGTCTTAGGCCGCTATGATCCAGACCGTGGCCAATGGGTCACAGACTCCGACGACAGCCCTTGTATAGATGCCGGTGACCCCCAGGATCCGGTTGGCTCAGAGCCTTTTCCGAATAAAAAGCGTATTAACATGGGTGCGTATGGCGGGACCTGCGAGGCAAGCAAAAGCATCGGTCCTCTTATCTTTCACGTTGATGGTTCTAAAGGCAGCAAATTTAACACGGGCCTGAGCAGGAGTGACGCATTCGCAACCATCCAGGACGCGGTGGACGAGGCCATTGACGGTGATACTGTCATGGTCTGGCCGGGGGTCTATCATGAAGCAGTGTTTATCATCGGCAAAGCAATAACCATCCAGAGCGCAGACGATGCAGCCGTGGTTATAGCGCCGGCTGATGATCCTATCGCATTTACCTTCCAGTTCGCTGAGAGTTTAAGGTGCATCTTGCGCAACTTCGTCGTCACCAATTGCGGCGAAACAGCTATCTTATGCCATAGTGCCTCACCTGAGCTTACTAATTTGACTATAGTTCATAACCAGTTTGGGATTACTGCTTATGAAGGGTCTAATCCAAGCATAACCAACTGCATCCTTTGGAACAACGAATTTGGCGACTTAGAGCAATGCCATGCTCGCTACAGTTGCCTCGGAAGATTGGAGACTGGTGATCAAGAACGCGGCAATATAAGCAAAGACCCTATGTTCGCTGATCCTGACAATGGCAATTACCATTTGCAGTCCGAATACGGCAGATATTTGCCAGAGAATGTGTGGGTAACGGACCCGCAAACAAGTCCTTGTATCGATAGTGGTGATCGCAGTATGCACATCGGACGTGAGCAAAAGCCTCACGGAGGTAGAGTGAATATGGGTGCTTATGGTGGAACGCCTTATGCAAGCAAGAGCGGTCCGTCATGGTGATTATCAATCGTGTGATGGCCAGTTGCCTTAAACCTTTTTGAATGAAGGGTTTAGCGTTGCGAGGAGAGCGGCGACTAAGCAATAACAAGCGGGCAAGCTCTCGTAGTCAGCAGGAACCTGTTCACAAACTTGCAACATATCGAACCCTGACCGCAAAAATTTTTTAGTGCATCCGGTACAAAAAAAAATAATTTTCAGGCTTGACATAGGATTGAACGGCGAGTATAATAAGGGAAATTTGCTCGTGGCGCTGAAATTGCGCAGATAAAGTGGTCTGAGCACGGTAGGAGGATAGAAAAATCCGCGCCCAATATAGACATATACAGGTAGGCAAGGTACCCAAGGGTGGGTTTACGCTGGTCGAATTGCTTGTGGTTACTTCCATCATCTCCGTAATCATGGCTATTACTCTACCGGTATTCAGTGGTGTGCGGCGTCAGGCCCGGACTATGCTGAGCATGAGCAACCAGAGGCAGATCACGTCAACAATGAACCTTTTTGCGGCGGAGAACAATGATAGATACCCCGAATCGGTTGCCACTATAGGATTTGGTAATACCTGGAACTGGTCAGACTCAACCAGGTTAACCGGTAACAGACGCCGTAGCCCACAAATACACCGAGCCATGAGCGAATACCTGCGGAGATACATATCCGATGCGAGTATTATGTTTTGCCCAAATGCGCCGAAGAAATACGAGTATTTGCAGCAGGCTTGGGATGCCGGTGACAATTGGGACAATCCCAAGACCTCTTTTCCAGCAGATCCGGTTGGTGGTTCATATTGTTTCTATTGGAACTACAGAGGATTTCTTGGCGGACGCAGGGTCGTTTTCAGGGGACCGCAAGGTCCGGCAAGTAGTAGAAGATACAGCAAGTTGCTTGTAAGCGACTATTTTGGCTATGATCACTGGAGAACCCCCGGCTCGTACGGTAGCTGCGAACCATTCAACGGAGCTGGTATCACTCCCGAAACATGGCTCCTTTCAGCCTATTGGTCCCGCAAGAGCGATGCTGACGATTTTCCTGAAATCAAGCTGCGGGCAGGATACACCGACGGACACATTGAAACCTACTCGGCCTCGGAAGTCGTACCTATGAAGGTTTCCATTACTGCTGATGGTACTGTCCCATACCCTGATGGTGTGGGTCCGGGCATATTTTTCCTGCCGAGGAATGCACTCCACTGAGCCAAAGTCTTGAGGTGAGTCGTTGCTCTATTTGTATTCCTACAGTCTTTGGCCACAAATATCAGCGGATCTGGCCGCCAATAAAAAAGTGTGTTGAGCCGGGTATGCTCGTAGATACCTGCATCTCTGTGTATCCTGTCTCCATAAGTTCTTTTGTTGTTACAGCTTTCTTGCTGCCGGTTTCTTCCAGACATAACTCCCATTGTTAGCAGTGTCAAATTCCATTTTCTCCCAAAAGCCGATGGCCTTATATCGCACCCTGTCTGCAATAATGGTATCGAATGATTTCTTGAACATCTCGATTGTCTTCCGAGCAAAACCACGACCTTCAAATTCAGGGAATATATTTATCGAACAAATTGTCAATACTTTACTATTGATTATACCTCTAACCTTACCAACACGAATACCGTCACATTCGATGTTCAACTCGTCATAATCGGAATTCCGTTGATTGTGGGTTATAAATTTAAAAGTCAACTGTTCCGGCATAATATCAGAAATATAATCCTCCATCACTTCAATTAAGAACGACTTAAGCTTCTTTGTACCATTCTTAGCGAAGAGCGTATTCGCTCGTTACAATCCTTGAGCAGGGGGTCCCCGTGACCAAAATATATCGCCTTTACGTTCTTTCGAGCCAGCAGTATCAATGCATCGGCAAAACCGTCCTCGTATGTGCCGTCACCTGACTGGATTATAATAGGCGAATCGCCCGCAAACAAAACTCCTTCACTCTGACAATAAAGACAAATTGAATCATTGCTGTGTCCCGGCGTATAAATAACCTCAAATGCCCCGTCTCCCATTTTCAAAATTTCACCATCCTTTAGCAGACGGTCAACGCCTTTTAACGATAACGAATAAGCACATACCTTTGGGTGATATCTTTTACAGATTTGTGGCAATAAACTTGTGTGGTCATAATGACTGTGGGTCAAAACCACCTGCTCAATTCTCTGTTTGCCCACACCGGTTGAAGCCTCCTCTATTCTTTCAATCACTGAAGGGTCTCTGCCCACATCCACAAGTGTGTTAACATCCTCTATGGCATTAAAACCTCCGAGGACAAGAAAAACATTAGATGTATAGACATTGCTGTTTCTTGTAAGGTTCAAAATCTTCATAAAAACAATCCCACACAATTATTTGACCGCAATCAGCCACCTCACTGGTAACTCTTCACATGCTTGTTTGTTTTCTACCTTAAACCCGACCTGTCTGAGCTTCTTTTCATACTTTGCACACCTTTCGGAATATGAATCAGGGGTATCGGTACCTAAAAAAGTGGGGATTATTGCAAAATTATAGCCTTCAATTTTACACCAGTTTGATATGATGTATTCCACTTCCAGGGTATTTTTTTTATAGCTTGCCGGCTTTTCTGCAATTAATATCTGGTCTTTTCGCAGCTTGGGCCTGTTTTTAAAAACATCAGCACAGCGAATCTCGAAATCACAGTCAGCGTGTTCTTTTATTGCTTCGGCCTTGGAAACAACTTTGGGGTCTATATCGATTGCCAATACATCGGCGCAGCCTAATTTTGCAATGGTCAATGATGGAATCGCCAGGCCGCAGCCAATCTCAACGTATCCATTTGTTTGATACTGCGATAATCTTTCGCCGAATCGAACGCCTATTTCAAGCAAAATTAGTGGTAGTTTTTCATTTACCGGTTTGCTTCCCGGGGGCCGTATGAACCTGTGGTAAACTTTCAGGATATACTGCCAATTGTTAGGGAATATGGCTTTTAATCGTGACATAAGCAGTTTACTCCACTTTGCGAAACAATTGGGCATTGCCCACAACCTGTTGAAAAAGTGGTTCCGACTCAACCGGCATTTTCTGGGTCTGTTCGGTAACGAAAAAACCGCCAGGCGCCAAAACATCATAGTACATTTTAATCACATCGGTTCTTTCTTTCGGACTAAAATGAAGAAGCACATTTTTACAAACGACGAGGTTTAAATCCGTTGCCACGGGTTTCAACGACAATAAATCGTGTTGAATGAACACAAGGGATGATTTGATTTCATCGGAGATTTTGTAATAACCCGGCTGACCATCCTTGGCGAAGTACTTTTTGCGAATTTCAGACGGGATTCTTTTGATTTCGACTTCCGAGTAAGCTCCCTCAGCGATGATTTCGTCAAATCGGCTTGATGTGTCAATATCCGAGGCAAAAATCTTTACGTTCCTGAACATAAAATGCCCCATGTTCTCCCGAAACATTATCGCTATCGAATAAGGCTCCGGGCCATGGGCACATCCAGCATCCCACACCCTTATATGTCTGTGTCCTTTTACCACAGGGATCACATATTTGGTAATCAACTCAAGTGTCTGCATATCTCTGAAAAAATAGGTAAATGCCATCTTAATAGTCCTTTCGTTTCAGACACCAAGCACTGCCCATATTAAAAAAAGTAAGACAAACGGGCAAGCCTTATTCTTGCCCGCTTATCCAGAGGAAAGATATGTGTAAGACCATATACTGTCCCAGGCAGACTTCAAAGTCCGCCTGGGACAGTAAAACATGAAATTTGGAACAATTAACTATTAAACTCCTTTAAATCATCGGTGACATTTTTGTCGTCATCCATCGGAATCACCTTTTCCGCTTCAGTCTTGGCGGCAGCAGTTACTTTAGCTTTCGGTGCTTTCTTCTTTTTATCTGAGCTGCCAGATATGTCATGAAACGCCTGGTCCGATTTCGCCAGGCCGTGATGCTTGGCTAAAAGCTCGTGAGTCTTCTCAGAAGCATTGTGGTCAACCTTGGTATTCAAATGGTGTCCGGAACTTGTTCTGCCGGCTGAACGACGGCTGGAATTGCTGAGAACAAACTCTTGTACCATACTTTGCAATGCATCAGCCTGGGCGTTTAGCTCTTCCGAAGCACTTGCAGATTCCTCGGCGTTGGCAGCGTTTTGCTGTGTAACCTTATCCATCTGGGCCATCGCGGTATTGACCTGGTCGATGCCCTGTGCCTGCTCCTGTGAAGCGGCAGCGATTTCACCGATGAGGTCAACAGCTTTGCCGACACTCTGGACTATATCTTCCAGTTTCTTGCCGACTTCACCGGCAATATCAACGCCGTTCTTAGAGTTTTTGACCGATTCATCGATCATTGCCGTAGTGTTCTTGGCAGCTTCCGCCGAACGCATTGCAAGGTTGCGGACTTCTTCAGCTACCACTGCAAAGCCCTTGCCGGCCTCACCTGCACGTGCGGCTTCAACGGCAGCATTCAAAGCGAGCAGGTTCGTCTGGAACGCAATCTCATCGATAACCTTAATAATCTTGGCCGTCTCATCAGAGGATTTTTGTATATCGTTGATTGCTTCGTTCATCCTGCCCATAGCTTCATTGCCTTCACCAGCCGTCTTTCGTGCTTCGCCGGCCAACGTATTGGCCTGCTGGGCATTATCAGCATTCTGCTTGGTCATAGAAGCCATCTCTTCAAGGCTCGATGATGTCTCTTCCAGACCTGCGGCCTGCTCGGTCGAACCTTCAGCAAGTGATTGCGATGAAGAAGATATCTGCCCGGCTGCCGAAGTTACCTGTTCTACGGATTCGCCAACCTGGTTGAGAGCCTCATCAATGGCATCGAGCATATTATTGATGTTATTCTTCATTACATCGTAATTACCTTCGTACATCCGTTCCACTCGCTTTGTAAGGTCTTTCTGGGCGGCAGCATTCAGTGCGGCACCACCATCTTCAAGAACAAGAGCTTTGAGGGCTACAATGCACTGGTTAAGGTTATTCTTGACCTCATTGAAGTCGCCCTTGTACTCGTCCGTAATCTTCTCAGGTATATCGCCCTTACTGATTCGGTCAACATACTCGGCAGCAACGTTCAGCGGGCCAACGATAGCATCGATGAGTTGATTGACGCCGCCGACCA
>CAYQKF010000031.1:0-19097 GCA_964417935.1 uncultured Pirellulales bacterium | reverse complement strand
TGATTCTGTCAACATACTCGGCTGCAACGTTCAGCGGGCCAACGATAGCATCGATGAGTTGATTGACGCCGCCGACCAGCTCGCCCCAGCCGCCTGCAAACTTCGAGGCATCGCCGCGTTTGTCAAGCTGACCATTGGCACCGGCCTGAATCAGTTCGTTGGTTTCGGCCAACAGACCGTTCATTATGCCACAGCAGGCATTAAGGTTATTCTTGACCTCATTGAAGTCGCCTTTGTACTCATCGGTGATCTGCTCTGGTATATCGCCCTTACTCATACGGTCAACATACTCAGCTGCAACGTTCAGCGGACCAATCACAGCATCGAGAACCTGATTGACGCCACCGACCAATTCGCCGAAACCGCCCTGATGCTTACTGGCATCGGCACGGGTATCAAGCTTGCCCTCACCGGCTGCCTTGATTAAATCATTAGTATCGCTCAGCAGCAGATTCAACGCATCGGTGCATTGGTTAAGGTTATTCTTGACCTCATTGAAGTCGCCTTTGTACTCGTCCGTAATCTTCTCAGGTATATCGCCCTTGCTGATTCTGTCAACATACTCGGCTGCAACGTTCAGCGGGCCAACGATAGCATCGATCATCTCATTGACGCCTTCGAGCATCGCTTTGTCCTGGCCGTCGAACTTATCAACATCCGCACGGGTATCAAGCTTACCTGCTACTGCCGCCCCGACCAGCCGTTGGACCTCTTCAAAAACGGCGGTACTGCTTTTTGACTGTGAAGAGGCCGTTGTATTACTTTTCTTTTTTGTTGCCATAATACATTTCTCCTATCAAAAAATATTTTTCATAATTTAAGCTATCCCTACACTTTTCTCTGCATTCCATTTTGCCTATTGACTTTCGCCATCTTGCGGTTCTGCCTGCTCAGGTTCTTCTGTTTGCCCAGATGCTTCTGTGTATTCAGGTGCTTTTGCCTGTTCAGTCTGGGATTCGTCTTGCTGGGTCGGAGGCTCTTGGGTTGATGGACGCTGACTGTTATCAACTTTGGTGAAACTGGAAAAATCAGTGCTGGCAAGAACCATGTCGATATCCAGCAGTATCTTGACGGAATCACCTATCTTACCCATACCGAGAATAAAATCGGTATTGACATCCGAGCCAAACTGCGGGGCCTCTTCGATATCCTCGCCGGGGATGTCTATGACCTCGGAAACATGGTCCACAATTATTCCCGTGTTGAAATTGTGGCCGCCCTGGGAAATTTCAACCACGATCACACAAGTTTGCTCGGTAACTTCCGCGGTCTCCATACCAAACTTGGCCCGAAGGTCGATTACCGGAATAACCTGGCCTCGCAGATTAATTACGCCTTTGACGTGGTGAGGGGTCTGCGGGACTGCGGTTATATCCATGTAGCCGATAATCTCGCGAACCTTAAGGATCTCCAGGCCGTATTCCTCTGGCCCAAGAGCGAAGGTCAGGTATTTACCTTCTTTTTCCATAAGCGCTTTGTTTACTTGCTCAATTTGAGCTGTCGCATTAGCCATAGTTTAGCCTCCTATTTTCATATCAATTTCTTTCCGTTTATTTTCCGTTCTATAGAACACGCTAACAATATCATTACCCCTTGTTACTACTTTTTTGGCCTGACAGGGCACACACTTTTACATTTTGTAGCTTCAAGTGGGTTCATGGTACGATTCAACTTTTTACGAGTAGGCGAAATCCAAAGCACGTGATATTTGCGACCTAACAGATTCAGCCACTCGTTCAGCCTCTGTAATAATTGATGCCGGTTCAATTGCGCTGCAATAAGCCTTTAATTGTGCCAGCTTTACTTCCAGCGATGTCAATGTGGCATTATGTCCTGCCACTGCTTTTGCCAGTCCAGTTTTGCAAATGCCATAACGTTCCACACAAAGTGAAAGCTGCTCCCTCTGATATTTCACCATCGTTTCCAACTCCTCAATCCTTGCTATATTTTTTTTGTGAGAGCCAGAGAAAATCGGCGAGTTGGTTACCAGTTCCTTTATGGCAGCCACATAAGCCTCAATCTTTGGTCCCATATCTGTGATTACCACCAAAGGATTCGACTCTATGCTGCTGTTATCATTATTATCAATGTTTTTGCTATGACATCCGTTCATAACAAACCCCCATTAGAAGTACTTATGATATTCATTGCCTAAAACCTTCGGCAATAAACCCCCATTTTAAGATGGGTAGCGAAAGTGCCCTATCTCAATCCCTTCGCCACATTTTAAGGAGAATAAACCGTTTGGCTGAAACAACGGCTCATTATCAAGGTTTAAAGGGCAATAATAAAAAAAGGCACAATCGAAATTACTCTTTCGGAGAGTATTTTCGATTGTGCCTTAATCTTGCAGGCTCTTATGTCCTGCACGACCCGGCGACCTGCCTTTTTTATGCAAGCCATTGTTTCCCAACAGGTGCCCTATCGGTAAATTTTAGATTCGTATTAACTTTTTTCCCCCCAATTTATTAAAAATAATAAACAGGTACTCTCCGAAGTCAGCTTTTGGAAGGTGATTTTTGGTAAAAAAACAGAAGATTAGGAAGTACTTACTACAGGATTGGTCCAAAAATACTAAATTTACCCACGCCCTCAGCAACGACAACCACACTTACGACACTACCATTACCTTGTTACTCACCTCAACTTCGTCACATTCACTGACCGCGACAGTATCAGCCGGTTCGTACTGGAATTGTTTTTCAATGACCTCAAGCTCATCTTCTGTCTGTAGTATTTTCTTACGCAGTCCCAAATGCTTAATCTTGCCTCGCACAGACTCGAACGAACGGCCTATCATTTCAGCGACCTGGTGGGTTGTTAACTTTGGATACAACTGTTTAAGCTTTCGGATATCAGAGTCCGGCCAGAACCAGTCCTGTACAATCCCCATTTTGTCAGCTTTTGCAGCTACAGCAGCAGGTGTACGTCGCAGTTTATTAGCAATCACGCGGTAATGTGTTCCAGGATAAGATTCTTTTAGAAAATCAATCTCCTCTTGCGTCCAGTTTTCAACCTTGCTTTCCAGTTTCAGTATGCTCACCCGAATCTGTACTGAGCCTCTGGTTCGTCCCAACAATTCGGCCAGCAGGTCATAAGTTAATTCCTTGTAAAGCTTTTTTAGGAGCTTATCTTCCGTCTCAGACCAGAACTGGTTTTTGCGAAGCCCCAAGTTTCTTGCCTTCATTGCTACCGCATCAAGGGTTTTGTCTATTCTTTCTGCTATTTCCTCATTAGGAGTAATGGGAAAGAGTTTTCTGAGCAAGTTTGTTTCCTCTGTTGACCATGGCGCGGGATTTAAAGACCGCTGCCGCCGATAACCACCGGTATAGTCCTTTTCCATGCCCAGTCCACGAGCTTTGCCTATGATCCCCAATACCGACCTGCCAAACATGACAGCTAAATCTCTGTTGCTGGTTTTGGGGTAGAGCCTTTTAAGACGCACCACTTCATCCTCCGTCCATGGCAAACCTGCACTGAATCTTTTATCTGTCCTTTTGGTTTTTCTAAACACTATATTCTTTAAACCTAACCACGAATCGAACAACAAAATCTCTTTCACAACACCTAAACCGTGATTGCTTATTGAGAAGCAAAGCCAAACTGCCCCATAAGCACAAAAAAAGGCACAACCGAAAAAACTCTCCGAAAAGAGTAATTTCGATTGTGCCTTGATCTTACAGGCTGTTATGTCCTGTACGATTTGGCGACCTGCTTTTTTTTATGCAGGCCGTTGTTTCCCAACATTTAATGTATCGGAAAATTTGTCTTGTTGATAAAAAGTTTTTGCAGTTTTGCTGATATATTTGGTGCAGGAAAAGGCGACTTTTTTGCCATTGAATTGACACTGCGGTAATTCAAATCCGCAAAAAGCCGATAACATCTGCCTTGAATAGGCGTTAGGAGTTTTCTTGCGGTTGGTCTTTTACTTTCGCCTCAAATTCAAATATACCCTTCAGTTTTTTACTTAGTTCCCCCAACTCTTTTGACTTAAACGCCCCCTTAGTTTTTTCAAGAGTCGCAAAAACCTCACTCAGTACGTCCTGAAGCAAGGACAGCTTGGGACAATTGAGCAAATTGCACACTTCCTGCTCGTTATTATTGTCGGTAACGACTTTGGTCAAATTATTTAAATCAACCAGGGCATCGGTAATATTCTTAAAGGTAAAACCAAGAAAGTCAGGAATATTGCACGAAGTACATCCTCGCTGAACCTTGCTGTCCATTGCCTTTGTGATGTTTGTCAAACCTTCCTGCCAGTTCTCCACGTTTTTCTGCATATCCCTGGCAATCCGAAATACGCGAAAGCTTTTAATAGAACTTTGCATTTTTTCCAGTAAATCGTCATAGTTAAAGGGCTTGGCTATATAAGCTACCACCGGCAGCTCGACCGAGTGTATGGCAGTTTTGGTTGAAGGATAGCCCGTCACCAGTATGACAGGCATTCCTTCGGCAAGTTGCGGCAGAGTCTCAATAAACTCCAGTTCGTCGTTGCCCGGCATTTTAATATCAGAAATCAATAAATCGTACTCGGCACTTTCAAGCATCTTAGCAGCCGTAGCAGCATCGGCGGCACAATCACATTGATACCCTTGGTCTTGTAAGATTTCTTTTGTCGCCATCAAAAAATTCTCTTCGTCATCGGCTAACAATATTCGTCCTAAATCATCCATTTTACTTTTCCTTTCGTCCTTGATATATCGGAATATTTATCCCGAACGTGGTTCCGTAACCTTCCTCGGTATGGAATTCAAGACTTCCCCCAATTGTTTCGGTTATATTCTTACAGACTGAAAGCCCCAATCCTAAACCACTTTTTTCATCTACTTTTTTGGTAGTAAAGAAAGGCTCAAATATCTTGTCTTTCAGTTCTTCTGGTATTCCGCGACCACGGTCAGAAACGGCTATAGTCAGAATATTATCAGTAATAGCGGTTGTTATCCTGATTGTCTGTCCCCTTGGTGAAGCGTCAATGGCATTTTGGATGAGGTTATACAATACCTGTTTAAGTATGCTATCAGGCAATTCCAGTGTATTGCTGATACTATGCTCATCGAAAACAATACTTACACTGCGTTCAATGCAACGGGATTTGAGCAGAGATATAACTTCCTTGATACATTTGTTTACCGGATAATTTCGCCTGAATTCAGGGTTCAATTGATATAGCCCATACATCTGCCGAATAATTTGGGCAATCCGGTCAAGTTCCTTTTCAACCACCTCTACAAACTTGTATCGAGGATGATTCTCTGAAACAGCACTTTTAATCAATCTGAACGACCCTGTAATAGCAGCCAGTGGATTGTTAATCTCGTGTGCCACCTGAGCTGCCAGTTTTCCTGTAGCCGCCAGTTTCTCACTATCCCGCAAGGCAGCTTCTGCCCGCTTGAATTCTGTAATATCCTGACCCTGGGCGATAGTAGCAGTAACCGTTCTGCCGCCCGGTACCTGAACATTTGCCGAGTTCCAAAGCACCGTTCTAACTGTTCCATCCGCACCCAGAACAGGTATCTCGACAGCCTCCCATTGCTGTCCTTCCATCGTATAGCGAATTTGTATCATCGCTTCATCGCATCTGTCAGGGGGGAAAAGGATTTCAATGGAGCAGCCCAAAACATCCTCAGCCTTTTTCCCAGTTAAACGTTCAAAAGCACGATTGAAACGTGTAATTTTAAACTCCGGATCCCAGACAATAATAGGGACGCTTGCATAACTAAACAGATTTTCCAAATATGTATTTACCTGGTGTAACTTGTCAGCTATCGTTCCAATCTTCTCGCTTGCTAAGGTTGTCAATAACCCAATACATAAAAGCATAGTGCCCCGAAGAAAATCTTCAGTACCAAATAATGCTGACCGGAATATAGTACGACTTAAGAACAATATCGCAATTAGGAAAAAGGTGATGAACAAGCCCTTGCGCTTCCACCAAAGCGATGATAGTATAATTGGAGCATAATAAGCATGAGTGAAGACAATACTTGTCTTGAGCACTGCATCACAGTAGTATGTTAAAAAACAGCACCCCGGCACAAGTATTGCCATAATGGCAATCCTATATTGTCTGGTCGTTTCTTTAATTTGGGTTCTCCATGTACTCGTTTGTTTCCTTACCCTGCTTTTCTGCTTCTGCGATTCTCTTTGTTACCATAGCCATTTGCCATTATCACGATAGAAACGCAAAGAATATACCACAATCGGCCCAAATTGCAACTGTCCGACCCAAAACTCGGGAAATAACCACTGGATTCATAATCCATTAGTCACTCCTTCAATAATTGATTTACTTTTGAATCTTCAATGCAGAATTACATTTTACACACACAAAATAATTCAGCATCAATCTATCATTACAGCCAGTCACCAACAGGTAATTGCTCTACCGCATGTCGTAAAACAGGATCAACGTTGGTATATACCTTGTTTGTCAGATTTGGCGAAGAATGTTCCAATAGCTTCTGCGTAACAGCAGTGGATATGTCTTGGCACGTAGTTCAAGTGCCAAGACATTGTATATCAGCTCTGTCCGCTCCTTCCACTGTTGATTAAATCTGAATGGGACTCAAACCCTGCTTTTTTGTCCCGAATCCGGTTTTGGTACCCAAAAAACAATCATTGGTCAACGTGGTAAAAAAAAACATTTTTTTTATTTTTTCGTTGACAAAGTAAACATCTTCTACTACATTAAAGTTTCGAGGTTAAAAGCTAAATTGATATTAACATTTGCCTGCAAGGATAGAGACTCCTTAAGTTAATCATCCAGGCGTTATGCATACATATCTTCGCAGGTTCTTCAAGGGAAAGATGTGCGAATGAAAGGAAATAGGAGGTAAGCTGCTCTAAAACGTATCTAATGAGTTTCTCTGTTTGAACGATGGTTTTCCCCTAAAAGTTAATGTCTTTTTTTGATTTGTGATAGTATAAAGCGTACGCAGGCGATTATTATCCGAACTTTGTCGGTTGTGAGGAGGCAAGTTGGGAATATTAAGACGCATCAAAGATCGGCGGCAACCTTGGAAAACAGGTTCTGAGCCAAGTAGGTCCACGCTGTTGGAGATACTTGAACCGCGAATCCTGCTTTCAGCGGACAGTCTGCTTAATGTTATCATACCTGACCAAGGTCAGGATACGTTCCTGCATAACATGCAGGAGGTTGTTCAACATGCGGAATTGCTGGAAACGCACGAAGAAGTTGGAGAGCAAATTCCTGTCATAGACCAGGTAACCGACCAGGAACCGGATCCTTCCGATATACTTGAGACTAACCTCTACGAGCCTATTGTCACCTTTTTCACAAATCGGGACAATACAGACGTCGACGAGCCTGTCGGTGTACTTTCGAACTTTAGCGAGGATTTCAGTGAAACTTCGGGCTATTTGAACATTAACATTAATAATATTGGTGCTGCTCAGGTCAACGGTGATATCGCTGTGCTCTCGAATGATTTTGATGGAGATATCGAAAACAAAGTTGGCACAACTGAAGATGGCAGTATGCCGATCTGTATAAATGATGCTGATTTAAGTACAGAGTACACCACATCAATCGAGATAAGAGGTCCTCCGGCAAGTGGCATCAGCGGGTCTTCAGCCAACATACCAGAAGGGCTGATGGAGACAATCACGACCACTGGATCTGACGCGCCGGTTTACCTGCCTGGCATACAGGTGTGGACCTCAGCCAGCTCCACCGTCTTCCCGAACATTGTTGAGTCGGGTTCGTTGATTAATATGGACACGTTCCGGGCCGATCTGCGGTTTGCCGACATCGATGGTGCTGGCTTTGCTACAGTTATACTCGATACGGGCATCGATGTTGATCATCCTTTCTTTGGCCCAGATCTTGACAGCGACGGCATAGCAGACCGTATCGTCTATCAATGGGATTATGCGTACAATGATAGCGATGCCAGTGATGTGCATGGACACGGCTCGAACGTATCGAGCATCGTTGCCTCCAGTGATTCAACCTACACTGGTATGGCACCGGGGGTTGACATAATACATTTGAAAGTCTTAAATGACACAGCCAGTGGTTTCTTCTCTTGGGCTGAGAGTGCGTTGCAGTGGGTAGTGAGCAATGTTTCGACATATAACATCGTGAGTGTCAATATGTCTTTGGGGGACGGCAAGAACTGGTCCACGGCTGGTTCACACTACGGTTTAGGCGACGAACTTGCTGCACTGGCTGCACTGGACGTTGTAGTCCGGCAATGCGTTCTATAATTACGGCAGTTCCCAAGGTGTCGGCTATCCAGCAGCTGATCCGAACGGCTTGTCAGTCGGTGCTGTGTACGACTCGAACGCCGGTGGCTTCGCCTACGGTACAGGTGCGATTGCCTATTCAACCGACGCGGACCGGCTTACCCCGTTCTCGCAGCGCCATGAGATACTGACGACAGTCTTTGCTCCCGGGGCACCGATCACCGGAGCCGGACCGACGGGCGGCTTGACTACTTACCATGGTACTAGCCAGGCCTCCCCGCATATTGCAGGGATTGCTGTTCTGGCGCAGCAGTTAGCACACGAGCATTTGGGACGACGGCTGACGGTGAATGAGTTCGCTGCTTTGCTCCAGGATACAACTGTCCATATCAATGACGGTGACGATGAAAACGACAACGTGACAAACACCGGCTTGGATTTTCCACGCGTCGATATGTTGGCTCTTGGGGAGGCGATACTGGCCATGCGAGGTGACCCGTTGGTTGCCTGGGATCCGAACCCGACTAATGGCTCAACACCGTACATCAAAGATGCGACGCCACTTAGCTGGTCGCCGGGAGATATGGCATCTCAGCATGATGTTTACTTCGGAACTGATAAAGATGCTGTGGATAATGCCGATGCATCCGATACGACCGGCATATATCGAGGCCGACAGGGTGTTACAAGCTATAGTCCTCCCGAAGGCGTTGAATTGGGCGGCGGGCCTTACTACTGGCGCATCGATGAGTACAATACCGATGCGACAATCAGCAAAGGCAGCGTATGGAGTTTCACGGTAGCCGACTTCATTGTGATAGACGACATTGAGGGCTACACCGACTATCCGCCTTACAGGATATTTGACACGTGGATAGACGGATGGGGAGTCCCGACAAACGGCTCTATAGTAGGTTACTTGGACCCACCTTTTGTTGAGCAAAGTATTGTTCACGGCGGCTCTCAGTCGATGCCATATTTCTACGAGAACAATTTCAAATACTCTGAGGCAACCATGACGTTGGTCTGGCCGCGTGATTGGACCGAAGAAGGTGTTGGAGTATTGTCGCTGTGGTTCTATGGCGATGCCTCTAATGCTGCTGAGCGGATATATTTTGCTCTCAACGGCAGCGCGGTGGTCTATCACGATAATCCTAATGCAGCGCAGATAGATACCTGGACGGAATGGACTATCGACCTGCAGGAGTTTGCAGTTCAGGGTGTGAACCTTGCCAATGTCAATACGATTTCTATTGGTTTCGGCGACAAGAACAATCCGCAGGCCGGCGGTTCAGGTTTAGTCTTTTTTGATGACATTTGTCTGTATCGCCCGGCTCCTCCTGGTCCTCAGATACTTCTTTCAGAGGACTTTGAGGATGGCGATTACAATGGCTGGTCACTTGTAGATCAGGGTACTATTGGTTCAATGGCCTGGTCGGCGGCAACCGGTGTTATGGTTCAAAGCTCGAATGTCCACTCGTTACCTACCGGTAATGAGTTACCTAAATTAGGTACATACGCATACTGGCAGGCCGGCACCGGATGGACAGACTATACAACGGCAGTTACGTTTAAGTCTGATGACAATGATACTATAGGTGTTATGTTCCGCTACCAGGACGAGAATAACTATTACAGGTTTAGCTGGGACAGGCAGCGAAGCTCCCGTCGGCTGGTCAAATGTGTTGCCGGTCAATTTACCCTGTTGGCGGAAGATTCCGTACCGTATGTTATTGGTCAGAATTATCAACTTAAGATTGTTGCCGACGGCACCACATTGCAGGTATCTATTGACGGCAGCTCAGTTTTCTCAGTAAATGACAGCAGTTTGTCTTCAGGTACTATAGCGTTATACAACTGGGGTAATATGGGCAGTTACTTCGATGATATTGTGGTTGAGTCCACGTAAGAAGTCCCTGTCCATTTCGCTGACGCCAATCTGAAGTCAAATGTGAAACAAATGCTTAGTGTGTCTGACCGCACACTCACAGACATGCTTGGCCCAAATTAACTTGATGCCGATAACAAGGGAATCTTTGACCTCATCGGTTTTGAATATGCCGAGAATCTGACGTCCCTGCAGTTGCATCGCAACCAGATTAGCGAAATCAGTCCGATATCTGGACTTACCATCTGACGTTCAAAGACTGCTTGAATGCCTGATGTTACAGAAACTGTATATACCACCTCCATACTCTACGGGGTCACCAATTTCTGAGAAGTAGCTAAAAACGGTTGCTAAGAAGGGATTTTTCTGTTATAATCTTTGATTGAGGAACCGTCGAGAGCTACTGCTCTTGGTTATGACTATATGGAACACTTGCAGAACAATCGCCAGTTTCCGGGGACTGACAGACCGATCCGCCTTGGGCGGGCTGAACTTATTAAGCAGCTTGGTCAGTTTGACGGCTCTGGCGAACAATTCTTCCTGAATCTGCTTGCTGTACAGTGCTTTTTAGGCCAGGCCGATGGCGGTGCAATTCTGCGAAACAATCAGCAGAAAGGCATCGATGTCTTGGCTATATATCCCCAACTGAGAGAGAAACAAACCCCTCCGGTATGGTTGAATCAATCTGCCGAACTTGTCCGTGAGGTCGCCTCCACAGATGCCGTCATCGTCAAAGGCTTGCGGGACGCAGAGGAGGATGATAACCGGGCTGTCCGGAGTCATGTCGTGTTGGTTCCACTCCAAATGGCTGATATAGGCCAAGTTATGGAAGCTTTTGTGGTCAGGGCCAGTGACAGAAACGCCCTCGAGGCGAGCCAAGAACAATTGGAACTGACAGCCAACCTGCTGGGCATCTCCGAGAGGCGACTGACACTCCAGAAAAGACAGGCAGGATTGAGAAGACTGCAAAAAGCAATGGAAACGCTTTCAGCCATCAACCGGCAAAATCGGTTTACCAGTACCGCCATGGCCCTTTGTAACGAAGCAGCTTCCCAGTGGCAGTGTGAACGGGTGAGTGTTGGTTTTCTGAAAGGAAGATATGTTCAACTGAAAGCTATGAGCCACACGGAGGATTTTAGTCGAAAGATGAAAATTGTCCAGGACGTAGAATCTGTGATGGAGGAGTGCCTGGACCAGGACTGTGAGGTCCTATATCCCGCTTCGCAAGAGGCTACCCACATCAGCCGTGCAGCAGGTGAGCTGTCCAGACAACATGGTCCATTAGCTGTTTTGAGCGTCCCTTTTCGGCAGGATGGAGAGGCTCGTGCTGTTCTAACTCTCGAGCGAGAGTCGAGCAAATCTTTTAATCTGGAAGAAATTGAGGCAATTCGATTGGCCTGTGAACTATGCACAGCCAGATTATTAGAGTTGTATGAGCATGACCGCTGGATTGGTGCCAGGGTTGTTGCCAAAGCACGCAGCGCACTGGCTATATTAGTAGGCCCAAAATATACCTGGACGAAGATTTTGGCGATATTGATCCTTGGCGTGATACTATTCCTAATATTTGGTAAGGGACAGTTTCGGGCTGAAGCACCTTTTGTCATTGAAGCCACCTATCAACAGGTCGTCTGTGCATCCTTCGATGGTTATATCAAAAACGTTAACGTTGAAGTCGGTGATACTGTCAAAGAAAATGAAACAACCTTAGCCGAGCTGGATACGGCGGAGCTGCGCTTACAATTAGCTGCCGCAAAAGCGGAAAAGGCGGGGTATCTTAAGCAGGTTTCGGCTGCTATGCGAGATGGTGAAACCGCACAGGCCCAGATTGCACAAGCTAACTCTGACAAAGTGGAAGCTCAGATTGACCTGCTGAATTATCTGATAGACCAGGGAAAAGTCATATCGCCCATTAGTGGAACTGTTGTCAAGGGCGACCTGAAACGCCAAATCGGTGCACCTGTTAAAAAAGGCGATGTCCTCTTCGAGGTTACTCCTCTTGAGTCATTACGTGCTGAGCTGCTGGTGCCCGAAGATTTGATTTTTGATATTGCTATTGACCAGGAAGGTTATTTGGCTACGGTGTCATATCCTTCCCAGCGACTCAAATTTATCGTAGAGCGAATCAATCCGATGGCTGAGGTGGTGGGCAACCGTAATGTTTTTAAGGTTCGTGTTCTTTTGCTGGAAACACGTTCCTGGATGCGGCCCGGTATGGAGGGTGTGGCCAAGATATCGATCGGCAAACGGCGGTATGTCTGGATATGGACCCGAAGAATCGTTAACTGGCTGCGAATGAAATTGTGGTTTTGAGTCGAACCACGGATTACACAGATTACACTGATTTTTTATTTGTTTTTAGTCCGTGTAATCCGAGAAATCTGCGGTTAAGAATCGAGAATCAAGAATGGCTGTAGAGCGTCCAACATTTCACGAAGCCTGGTATCGCGTTGCTGATTTACGCCCGCGATTATCATCGGGCGTGCAGGTTTACAGGCAGCATTTCCGCGGACAAATGTGGCACGTCCTGGAGAACCCCTCTAACAATCAATACTCGCGCATCAGTGACGAAGCTTATCGGTTCATTGGTATGCTTGACGGCCGACGGACTGTATCTGAAGTATGGCGAATATGTAATGAACAACTTGCCGACAGGGCACCCACTCAGGGAGAGGTCATACAGCTTTTAGGCCAGTTGTATAGCGTCAACCTTTTACATGCGGACCTGCCGCCGGACAGCGAAAGCTTGTTCAATCGCTACCGAAAGCGAGTCGGACGACAAGTTCGGGGACAACTTATGAACCTGCTGTTCATTCGGATTCCACTGATAGACCCTGACCATTTTCTCGAGCGCTGGGTCAGCATATTTGGGCGGTTTTTCAGCTGGTTTGGGCTGATTTTATGGTCAATATTAATGGCGACCGGATTATACTTTGTGGTCGGTAATATCCGCGAGCTGTTCCGCCGGAGCTCTAACGTTTTAGATCCTGATAACCTAATACTGCTTTATCTTAGTTTTGTGCTAATCAAGATATTCCATGAATTCAGCCACTCCTTCGCATGCAAGAAATTTGGGCAATTAAACCAAAGTGGCGGACAGGTACACACCATGGGCGTTATGTTCCTGGTTTTCTTCCCGCTGCCTTATATGGATGCCTCCAGTGCCTGGGCATTTCGGAACAGATGGCATAGAGCTGTGGTCGGTATGGCGGGGGTTATGGCTGAGCTTTCGGCCGCGGCTGTAGCGGCAATTATTTGGTCCAATACTTCGACAGGAACGCTACACATAATTGCATACAATGTTATATTTGTTGCCAGTGTCTCTACAATACTGTTCAATGGAAATCCTCTTCTTAGGTTCGACGCTTATTACGTCCTTTCGGATTTGTTAGAGATACCAAACCTTGGTCAGAGATCCAGAAACTACCTTTACTATCTGGTCAAGCGGTATTGCTGGGGATTGAAAAGGGCACAGAATCCCGCATATACTTACGGCGAGCGTTTCTGGTTTGTTTTTTATGGCATTGCTTCGGTTGCATTCCGGGTTTTCATCTGCATAAGAATACTGCTGTTTTTGAATGACAGACTGCCGGAAGAACTGTTCATACTTGTACCTTTGTTTGCTTTCTCTGCAATTGTGGCCTGGGTGTTTGTCCCCATCGGTAAATTCTTTCAATTTCTGGCTACAGGCGCTGAGCTTACTCGCAAGAGAGCACGAGCAGTGGGATTAACCTTTGGCACCTTTTGTCTGATAGCTGTTTGTATAGGTTTGATTCGTGTACCTGACTATTGGCGAGTCGAGGGAGTTGTTGAGCCGGTTCACTTGGCCATAATCCATGCCTCTACTAACGGTTTCGTTGTCGGTTTTCTGCCTTCAGAATCGAAGGTTTCACTTTTAGACGAGGTGGTAACGCCACTGGTAAGAGCTATCAATCCTGATCTGGAGGCCGAAAAAAAGAGCACAGTTGCTGAGCGTCGAGCACTTGTGGTTCAGCGGCGTATTGCTGAAACGCAGGAAATTGCCGCGGCACAAATATTAGATGAACAGCTCGAGGCCTTGGATGAAAAAATAGCAAGGCTTGAATTCGAGCTGGCCTCGCTGAATCTTGACCCACCACTGTCAGGCACATGGGTCGCGCCGGATATCGAGTATTCCGGCGGCATGTATTTACCTCGCGGTCAAAGCATTGGATTCGTGGCAAGTCTGGATGATGTTATCATCCGAGCCACCGCCGGCCAGAAGGTTGCCGCCATGTTAGTAGAGCAAGCCTCTGAGCAGGTCGAGATCCGGGTCAAAGGACAACCGAAGTTGCTGCTTACCGGCAAGATTGAGCAAATTTTTCCGGCTGGACAGAAGTTGTTACCATCTGAGGCCTTGGGCTATGCAGTTGGTGGGTCTATGCCGACACTTCCACAAGACCCTCCCGCTGCAACGCAACGCGGCGAGCAAGGCACGAAGGCCGCCGAGATGTTTTTTGAGATCCGTATCAAACCAAATGCAAACACTTCAGTTCATTTGCTCACTGGACAGAGCGTTGTAGCAAGAATCCGAATGCTTCCCAAGCCACTTGCAGTTCAGTGGTGGCTATCTGTAAGGCAACTTTTCCAGCGGAGGTTCCACATTTAAAATGGAAATACTTCCAAGTGCAACCTGGCAGATGCTTGAGCAGCGGATATCAGATAAACCTTTGCCCAGAGGACTCGATGCTGCATGGGATGCGGGAATGGGCTTAGTAGGCCGGTTTCTACCTCGACGACAAAGGTTTTTGCGCCGGGCAGAAAAAGTGCTTGCACTGGAAAAACTTTTTTCCCAAATGACCGATGCAAAGCTCCGTGAGGTTGCCGGTGAGCTTCGCGGGGTTTTTCGCCGCCGCCGCGACAATCATTCGGACCTTGAGCGTGCCTATGCATTGGTTCGGGAGGTAGCAGTTCGGCAGATAGGTGAGAGACCTTTTCCCGTCCAGATTGCAGGTGCTTTCGCTCTTGAAAGCGGCTGTATTGTGGAAATGGCTACTGGGGAGGGTAAGACCCTAACCGCCACCATGCCTGCGACAGTTGCCGGCTGGCGCGGCCAAGGCTGCCACGTTATTACAGTTAATGACTACCTGGCCGAACGCGATGCCAACTGGATGGGTCGGATATACCGCTTTTGCGGCTTGAGTGTCGCGCATATAGAACAGGCTATGTCTGCCGCTGATCGGCAAGCGGCTTATTTGTCTGATATAACTTATTGCACGAACAAAGAGGTTACTGCCGATTTTCTCCGCGACCGGCTCGTTCTGGGTTGTTTGAGAGGATTGAGTTCGGCGCTTCTAATTAAAATAGCCCGAGCCGGTCAGACTTCGGCGAGCTCAGTCGAGCCGTCGATAATAGACCGGTTGGTACAGCGCGGCCTCAATTTCGCCATTGTGGACGAAGCGGACTCTGTTCTTGTTGACGAGGCAATTACACCGCTCATTATCTCCGGGCCCGCTCCCAACCCGGAACAGGTCGAAGCCTTTCGCCAGGCGGCAGATATCGTAACCCATTTGAACCAGGATATAGACTATCGCATTAACGCTCGCTACCGAGAAGTCGAACTGACAAACGAGGGTAGAGTCCGGTTAGCGGACGCGTCCGAGACTTTTGGTAATATCTGGCAAGGCGCCCGCCGTCGTGAGGAGATTGCAAACAAAGCTTTGGTCGCTAAAGAGCTGTATTCATTGGATAAACAGTATGTTATTGATGACGGCAAAGTTGTCATCGTTGACGATTTCACCGGCAGGCTCATGCCGGACCGCAGCTGGCGCGACGGGTTGCACCAGGCTATCGAGGCTAAGGAAAAGCTTGAAATCACTCCTCCCAAAGATACATACGCGCGTATCAGTTTTCAGCGGTTCTTCCGGATGTACCGCAAATTGTCTGGTATGACCGGGACGGCAAGTGAAGCCGCTGCCGAATTTTGGCAAATTTATCACTTGCCTGTAGTAGTAATTCCGACGAACCGTCCGTGCATAAGAAAAAACCTGCCGGACATAGTGTTACCCACAAAATCCGGTAAGTGGAAGAGGATTCTGTTAGAGATTCGTCGTGTTCATGAGACTGGAAGGCCGGTTCTTGTGGGCACGCGAAGTGTCCGAGCCAGCGAATACATCAGCCAATTGCTTGAAGCGGAAAACCTGGCTCATCAGGTACTTAATGCTGTCCGTCACCGTGAGGAGGCCCAAATCGTTGCAGGTGCCGGTCAGACGGGAAAAATCACGGTGGCGACCAATATGGCGGGCCGCGGCACTGATATTAAACTTGGTAGGGGGGTAGCAAAATTGGGAGGCCTTCATGTTATCGCCAGTGAACGGAACGAATCTGCACGCATAGACCGACAGCTCTTCGGGCGGTGCGCACGCCAGGGCGACCCCGGAAGTGCCCAGGCAATAGTTTGTTTAGAGGATGAGTTTGTGTCTCGATATGCCAAAAATCTCGTCGCTTATTTGAAAAAACGATATGCTCACCCCGTTAGAGGCCCGAAAGGAAAAGGCTCTAACGGGGCTCATACTACTAATGATATCTCTTCGATGACTACCAGAGCTGTATTTCGTCTGACCCAGCTTCGCGCAGAAAAGCTGGCACTGCGCCGGCGTAAATCAGTTATGAGAACTGACCACTGGCTCGAAGAACAGCTTAGCTTTACAGGAAGGGAATAGCAGCTTAGATTGACTATTTTCTATTGACTATTTTCTATTTGATTTTAGATGTTAACTCCTTTTTCAATAGTCAATAGTCAATTGTCAATAGTCAATGTTCTATGGGGTAGATTCACCTGTCTGCTCAGGTTTGTTATTGCTTTCAGAAACAACCGGTAAGGCGGTGCTGACTTGACGCAGTTCCAGCACGGTCCCCATGGTTTGAGCTAACTGGGCTAAGGAGATATTGAAGTCCGCAACGGCCTTTATTTCCGACCGTTGAGCATCTGCCAAAGCCCCCTGTGCCTGGAGTTTGACCAAAAGAAACTCAGGTGTCAGTCTCTCTCGGATCGGTTCTGAATCCTCCACAGCTTGCAAGTGAATTCTTGCTGCTTGGGCTGCATCTTCCTGAATTTGTATCTCTGCACAGTTTGTTTCGACCATTCTAATCCTCTCCTTAGCTTGTATTGCCACCTGATCAGCAACATTCTGCAAAGTAGAAATAGCTTTCCTGCGTTCAATTCTTCTCCGGAGTAATTCAGCTTCTCGTTGACGATTGCCAAGCGGATATTCAAGAGACAAACCAACTGCATAACTCGCATAGTCGCCACTATTGAACCTATCTTGCGCCTGGCCTTGGCTCCTGTCTAAACCCTGTATTCTGCTTGAAGCAATCAAATCCAGTCGTGGCATCTCTTGGTTTTTTGCAACATGGATGTTAATATCTGCGATAGTAATCGCAACTCGGGCTTGCTGCATTATTGGATTTTTCTTCATGGCCAGTCCCAGAATTTCTGAGGGCTCAAACTCCTCTGCCATCATAGCCGGTGTAGTCTCGGGTACAATTTCAAGCTCATCGAGCATACTCATCTGCGGGTCGGCCATCAATCTCACCAGAGCATCCTGTGCGTCAATAACTCCTTTACTGGCTTGAAGCAGTATAGCCTCACGAGCTTTTGCAGAAGCCTCCATCTGTTTGATATGCACGTCAGTAGCGTCAATTTCTTTTCGGCCTAACACTTTTTTCAATGTCTCGAGCGTTCTTTGCAATAGTTTCTGTAGAATCTCAAAGTCACGGCGAGCCTGCAGGAGCCGCCAATACGCCGATATAACCTCTGTTGAAATATCCTCAGCTTTTTGACGAAAACCAAGAACGGCAATCTCATGGTCGAGCCTGGCTATGTTCACGCCTGCAAGGTTAGTCTGCTGCCATGCGTCACGCAACAGCGGCTGTCTTATTTGAAAAGCGAGTATTGGCTCATACCGTGTGGGAAGCGTCCTACCCGTCAAATCGTCCCAACTGCGGGTTAAGGCATAACTTAAAGACCATTCTGAACCGGTGATGCCTTTCTGTTTGATTCCTGACTCCAACAAACGAACATCTGATTGGCCGGGCTGATAAATGCTACTAACAGGATTATCATCTTCTTCGAAATTCATACGCCCAAAGGCAGTTACGTCGAACTCTGCTGCCGCTTTGGTTATGTCTTGCTTGGCGATCGACGGGTCGAAACTCACTACCCTGATTTCGGGGCTGTTGGCAAGAACCCTGACTATGGCTTGCTCAATTGTTAGGCCGACAATCTTTCTGCCCGTGTTGGGATCCGTAACAATTTCAACCTCGGATGGTATTCCCTCGGGAGTCCGCTTTGGGCGGATTGGCTTAAGTATGTCCAAGGGGTGCAGCGAGTTCTTACCCTCGGTGTCAGCTCGTCGCTGAGGGCCTTGTTCAGCAAGAGTTTGCTGGTAGGAAGTGAGAACACCTTTATCATCTACTTCGTCAGAAACACAACCTGCTAATTGAGCTATCAGTAAAATACAGAGAACAAAGGACAGAGGACAGAGAACAGATAATAGAAAATCTGACTTCTGACATCTGATTTCTGACGTCTGATTTCTGACATCTGATTTCTGACATCTGACTTCCGGTATACCTTGATTTGAATGCTTACTTAATAGAAAAGCATCTCCTTTAAGACTCATTTTTGAGCTCCTTTACCTACTTCTGTTCACCCCGTTAGAAATTCCACAGGAGAAACAATATACTTCAAAAAGTGAAGATTTCTAACGGAGTGAAGTTGGAAAAATAACCTCAACGTGTTCACCGGCTGGCCTATTTGATTTATTAGGTACTTCTATGCGTACTCTCAATGTGCCACTGGCTGCATCGGCGACCGCGGCAATGTAAATAATTCTTCCTTCTATGGACACGCTATTTGGGTTTGGAAAACTTACTCTTGCAGTTTTTCCGTAGCTCAGAGCAGTTGCTTTGACTAAAGGTACAGGGACGTCAATCCAAAGCGGATCAATCCGGACAACCCGAACCACATCAGCCAGGGCAT
>CAYQKF010000030.1:0-45293 GCA_964417935.1 uncultured Pirellulales bacterium | reverse complement strand
AGTCCGAAAAAACAAACCCAATTCAAACCCAATTTCTTCAAAGGCCAAAATGAACATAAACTTATATGTTATAGAGGATTATGAAAATGAAACCGCCTTCCGGCCCCAAAAAAACAAACCCAATTCAAACCCAATATCGAAACAGCTCGTAGCGGCCAGGCCCAGGTGGGCCGAATCTGCCAAAATGGCACAAAAAATTGACTTCCTAAAACACCAAAACATCATCCTAAAAAAATCTAACTTCTTATATCCAAACAGGTTAAACAGCTTAAGCCAACATAATCCCCCAACTGGCACGTCTTTTGCATATCTGGAGTATATGAGATGAATTTATAGCGAAAGGAATATAACTATGGCTAAAATCATTGGAATAGACTTAGGAACAACAAACTCAGTAGTGGCCGTGATGGAAGGCTCAGCCCCGAAGGTCCTGATTAACTCTTCCGGCTCCCGGCTGACCCCTTCGGTCGTCGGTTTTACCGATAAAAGCGAAAGGCTCGTCGGCCAGATTGCACGACATCAGCAGGTAACCAATCCGGAGAACACCGTATTTTCCATTAAGCGTTTTATGGGCCGACGCCACAATGAAGTCTCATCCGAAGAAAAGATTGTCCCTTATAAAATTACCGGCGCTTCGGACGAGCTGGTCAAGGTTGATGTTCGGGGCAAGGAATACACGCCGCCGGAGGTCTCGGCAATGATTCTGCAGGACCTGAAAAAGACCGCCGAGGATTATCTGGGTGAAAAAGTTACCAACGCCGTTATTACCGTGCCGGCATACTTCAACGATTCGCAGCGCCAGGCAACCAAAGACGCCGGCAAAATCGCAGGACTCGAGGTCGAGCGTATAATCAATGAGCCGACCGCCGCTGCACTTGCTTATGGACTCGAAAAGAAAAAGAATGAAAAGGTCGCTATCTTCGACTTTGGCGGCGGAACATTCGATATTTCGATTCTTGATATTGGCGATAATGTCTTCGAGGTACTCAGTACCAACGGTGATACACACCTCGGTGGCGATGATTTGGACGCTGTCTTGATAAACTACCTCGCTGATGAGTTCAAAAAGACTGAGGGAATCGATCTGCGGGATGACCCGATGGCTCACCAGCGACTCAAAGAAGCAGCCGAAAAGGCAAAGTGCGAATTGAGCTCTCAGCTTGAAAGCACGGTCAATTTACCTTTTATCACCGCCGATGCCTCAGGGCCGAAGCATTTGCAAATCACCATCACCAGAAGCAAGTTTGAATCGCTCGTAGAACCCATTCTGGAAAGGCTTAAAGACCCGTGCCATAAGGCACTGGCGGATGCAAAGCTGAACCCCGGCGATGTCGCGGAGACATTACTTGTCGGCGGCTCGACAAGAATCCCGAAAGTCCAGGAAATCGTAAAGGACATCTTCGCTAAAGAGCCGAACAAGAGCATCAACCCGGACGAGGTCGTCGCAGTGGGTGCCGCCATTCAGGGTGCCGTCCTGGCCGGAGATGCCGGCGTAAAAGACATACTGCTTTTGGATGTAACGCCGCTTTCATTGGGTGTTGAGACCCTGGGTGGAGTTATGACGAGATTGATTGAACGCAATACCACAATCCCAACCAGCAAGAAGGAGATTTTCTCAACCGCCGCTGACAGTCAGACCACCGTTGACATCCACGTTCTCCAGGGCGAGAGGGAATTTGCCAGGGACAACCGCACGCTCGGCAGATTCCAGCTTGCCGATATTCCACCGGCACCTCGGGGCATCCCACAGATTGAGGTTGCCTTTGATATTGACGCCAACGGCATTCTGAACGTCTCTGCAAAGGACCTCGGCACCGGCAAGCAGCAGTCCATCGAGATTAAGTCCAGCTCCGGACTGAGCGACCAGGAAGTTGAGAAAATGGCCAAGGATGCAGAGACCCACGCCGCCGAAGATAAGAAGAAAAGAGAGGTTGTTGACCTGAAAAACCAGGCTGACCAATTGATTTATTCAACGGAAAAAACGCTCAAAGAGCACGGCGATAAGGTCTCCGCCGACGTCCGCGGCAATATCGAAAACGCGGTAAACAACCTCAAGGAAGCTGTAAAAGGCGAAGACGCCGATGCGATAAAGAAGGCCATTGAAAACCTCGGCACCACCAGCCAGGAACTGGGCAAGGTGCTTTACGAAGAAGCAGCCAAGAAACAAGCCGCTTCTGCCCAACCGCAACCCGACCAGGCTTCTCAAGCATCGTCCCCTCCGCCGCCCGAAGATGAAGCTAAAAGAAAGAAGCCGGATGACGTAATCGACGCTGAATTCGAAGCCAAAGATAAATAGCGGAAGACTCTGCTAAACAAAAAATAAATTTTGACTCCTTAAATAGATTGCTGAAAGCAGCGATTGAAAAAAGCTGGAGCGGGACAGTTTGAGGATTTCATCAATGTCTCGCCCCGGCTTATTCATTTATAAAGAGGCACCTAAGCATATTTTCCGGCAGCGACTTGTTAATGTTCTCATCGGCGTAATCGGCTGTCACTAATCAATCACCGGTACAAGAAGCAAGGTAATTAGTTTTGGTTGACAATGCTCACGTGGCTAATCGCACCTCACCTTAGTCTCCGCCGCAATTGGTCAAGCAGTTGCGTGCTCAGCCTGGAGCGGGCCAATTCGCCGGCGCCGCGAAATCGAACCTGCTGGTTTTCCAAGCGGCCCCCAGGCAGCTTGAAAGCGACGTCCACGTAGCCGGCGCCGCTTTCATCTTGCCAGGCCTCACCGACTGCAACCGCCCATTGGCTTGAAGTCGTATCGGCCGCTGCTGTAGCCAGCCGCTTTATTCTTTGGCCGCGGGATGGACTGCCGGTCCATTCATCGTCGCGCACATGGAGCAGGCGACGCAGCTTCTCCATAGTCGGAGCAACATAGGCCCCGGCCAATACCCGGTAGGCATCGTCCGCGCTGCTCAGTGCTGCGGTCAGGCTCCCGCCGCTGCTAACTTCTGCCAGCACCAGTGTTGCGTCCCGCGATTCGAGCAACTTCAAAACGTGCTCTTCCAGGGAGGTTTCGCCATCCGCATACACATATTCCCCCAGGTGCTTCGTAATCTTCTGTTTCAACTCTTGGAGCCGCGCCCTGTCCCGCGGCGTGTCGTTGGACAGCGAAAAGGTGAAGTCCACCCGGCCACCTTGAAACTGCGAGGAAACCGTAATGTCGGGTGCTAACGGTACGTGGTCCGTAAGCGTCTGGTTAATCTGGGACTGGCCAAGGCCCACAAACCGCAGCCTCAGCGAGCACCCGGGCAGTCGTGTGCCAAATCGCTGCTTTAGATATGGCACCAGCTCATCACGGGCCATGGCCTGCAATTCACGCGGAGGCCCTGGCAAAGCGACGATTACGATTTCATCCAGTTCGAAAACGAGGCCGACGGCCGTGCCTTCGGGGTTCTTCAAATAGGTGCCCCGTGTTGGAACCTGTGTCTGCCGGCGCAAGTTGGGGCGAAGCTGAGCAGGTAGCACGCCGAAACGTCGGGCCATCTTCTGCAGCACCTCTGGGTGCTCTTTTAGCGTGATTCCCGTAAAGTCCCAGAGCGCTTCACGGGTGATGTCGTTGTCGGTTGGACCGAGGCCTCCCGTGACAATAACCAGAGCCGCTTTGTCCGTGGCATAGCGAAGCGCCTCTTTGAGATCGCCCTGCTTGTCGTCGACACTCATCGAGCCGACGCATTGCAGGCCTAACGGGCGGAGGGTCCGGGTGAGGAAGTAGGTGTGCCCATCCGCATAGACGCCTGACAGCAGTTCCCCGCCGGTTACGACTATCATATATCGGGTGGGCTGGGCAGCCCGGGGCTTGACGAACCGGCCGACCCGGTAGCCGGTGCGGTCCAGGTAGTATTCGGGATAGTGAAGCGTGTAGTCGCGGTATTTGAAACCCGGGATCTGCCTGGGGACAGCGGGTTCGATATGGGTCCCCTCATGCCATTCGTTGAAGCTGGTTATGCTGACGCTCTGTTGTGGATCGCCAGCCCGAACCCCGACTTGTCGGGGGCCGAGGCAAATCGGCAAGGCAGCTACAAGTGATACTGCCAGCCAAGTTTTCGTATGTTGTTCCATCAGACTTTAGCTCCTTGATTCGTTAAGGATTAGCTAAGATTTTTAAAAGTATTTCTACCTTGGGTTGCTATCGCGAACCTTTTTGTGGCCGGGCTTAGAGCCTATCCGGATAACTATTCGCTCTCGCCTGTCATTCTGAACCCTTCGCTTCGCTCGAGGACAGGCTCCGCTCAGCGAAGTGAAGTCGAAGATCCGCTAAGGCGGCAATCTCCTCTTCGTTAGCCAGATTCTTCGGCTTCGCCTCAGAATGGCAAAGTTAGATTCATCCAATATTCTATTCGAACATCTTCCTGATTGTAATCCAATATGGCAATCTCAGGTTTTCTTTATTTCTTTGCCTTCGGTCTTGGCGGGATTTCCTTGTACCAGTCGTGCTCGACGCGGTCAGGGGGGAATATCCTCGCAGCCAGGCGCTCACGCAGTTCTTTACAGACCTTGCGATGTTCCGGGTCGGCGCCGAGGTTCCTTCGCTCAGCGGGATCGTTCTTTCGGTCGAAGAGACTCACGTCGAGATCCGCCAGCGGACTCTTCGCGGCCCAGTCCATTTCTTCGCTCTTCAGCCGCCTTCCGGTAAGCGGATTCGGAGAGACCTGCATCTCGAACGACCAGCGCTTCGTCCGCAGCATCGCCCGACGCCCATACGTAAGCTTCTCGCTGATCGCTTCGGTGCGTGGCTTGGTGCGGCCGTGGGTGGTATCGGCAAGATCCCGCCCGGCTAAGTACTTTGGCAGCTTCACGTCGGCAGCGCGCAGAAACGTCGGCGCCAGGTCAACCAGCTCGACGAAGTCATTGCAGACTTTGCCACGCGGCAGACGCCCATCCGATGTGGCGGCAATCAGCGGCACATGCACCGACTCGTCATAGAACGTAAACTTCTCCTGCATGCCGTGCTCACCGACCTTGCATCCGTGGTCGGGATTGAACACGATCAGCCACGGTCGGTTCCCACAGAAGGCCTTGAACGCCCTTATGACCCGGCCGATCTCACTGTCAACATAGCTCGCCAGGCTGTAGTAGTCCGCCCGCATCTTGCGGATATCCGCCTCCTTCATACCGTAGACGCGCAGGTTCTCGTAGGCGGTCTTTGTCTGCCGGCCGAAGGACTTGAGCTCGGCCTCCGTAACTTGCGGAAGCGGGATCGACGCGGGGGCGTAGGTCCTGTTGAACGGTACTGGCGGCAGGACCGGCGTGTGCGGATAGATGTACGACACACGGAGGAAGATGGGCTTGTCTTTGGAAGCGTCTGACCGGAGGTGCCGGATCGCCATATTCGACAGGTGTGCGGTAAGGGTCTGGTCGGCAGCGACCGGATTCGTACCGCCGATGATCAGATTCTTCTTCGTCAGGTACCGCCGCAGGATGCCAAGTTCGGCCTCGCGGTCGGCGCCCTTGACAAGTTCTGAGGGCGTGGCCTCCTGAATATTGGCTGAGCCCCACGAGCGGAAATCCTTATCCGGAAATGCCTCAAGGACATTATACCACCTGCCGTTCGGGGTGTATGGCTGGTCCTTCGAGGCCAGCCGGTAATGGTGTTCCTTGCCGAAGTTGACCACTTCGTAGCCGCTGCGGTGTAGAAGCTCGGTGAAGAACGGCACGGAGAACGTCGTGTTGGGATGGGAGTATTCGAATCCGTAGACGCCCGTGTGGTGTGGATAGCGCCCGGTCAGCATCGATACGCGCGAGCCCACGCACAGCGGCGCTTGGCAATACGCTTCACGGAACAGTACGCCCTCTGTCGCAAGGGCATCAAGATTCGGCGAGCGGACCCACTCATATCGCCCATACGCACGGATCGTGTCCCAGCGGTGCTCATCGGTCATAATCCAGAGGATGTTCGCACGCTCCATACGCGCCGCTGTGCTATCGCTTCCGCTGCTACCAAGCAGTGCCGCGCCCGCGCCACCAACACGTTGAAGGAACGTCCGCCTGGACATGCGGTCTGACAATCCGACAGACCCTATCTGTGTTCTACGCGTCATGTTTACTGTTCCTGCTCCTTTCTCTGGATAGTAAAAAGTCATCAACCGCAGAAAACCTACTGAGTGTTTTGCTGCACTAAATCATAACTTACAGGCCTGGTCTGTCAAGAGGCAATCTCCTGTCCAATGGGATGTCCAAGGAACATCCCACCTGATTAGTGAAGATTTCTTGACAACCACAGTGTTTTTTGTTCTAATAATCAAATAATTCAACCATAGGAGGCTAACTTATGATGCATCAGAATCGTATCCATCGGCCCCGTGATGGGATGTCAAAAGCAATTCGGCCGGTGCTTGTCATGGTGGGATTGATGGCCACTGCCCAACCGGCTATCGCCGCCAGGCCTAGCGTGTTCAGCATTCGGGACTATGGGGCTGTAGGTGATGGCAAGACACTCGACACTATGGCGATAAACAAGGCGATTGAAGCGTGTACGGCGGCAGGAGGTGGCCAAGTCCTGTTCCCGCCCGGCAAGTACCTCTCGGGGACTGTACATCTCAAGAGCCGTGTGTCGCTATTTCTCGAAGCGGGCGCCACGCTGGTCGGGACCAAAGACCTGGACAAATACCAGCATCCCATACTCCCTGCCTTCATGCCCGAAGCCAAATGGGGCAAGTGGCACAGGGCGTTGATACTCGGCGATGGGCTGGAAGATATCGCGATTGCCGGACAGGGTGTGATTGACGGCAACAAAGTCTTCGACCCCACCGGTGAGGAACGGATGCGCGGGCCACATACCTTCGTGTTCATAAATTGCCGTAAAGTCGCAGTGCGCGACGTTTCTTTTTTAGACTCGGCCAACTACGCCATCTTATTCCAAATTAGCGACCAGGTTGACATTCGTAATGTCAAATTCACCGGCGGCTGGGACGGTGTACATTTCCGCGGTGCGCCGGACCGGCCCTGTCGGGACGTGAGCATCGTTGGCTGCCAGTTCTTTACCGGCGATGACTCGATCGCGGGTCGGTATTGGGAGAACGTTCTGATCTCGGACTGCATTGTGAACTCATCCTGCAATGGGATCCGGCTCATCGGCCCGGCCAGGCACTTGATCATCCACGACTGCCTCTTTTATGGCCCCGGCATTCATCCACACCGCACGTCAAAACGCCACAATATGCTTGCCGGCCTCAATCTGCAGCCCGGCGCCTGGGACGCCACCCAAGGCAGCCTCGACAATGTGTTGATTTCCGATATCACCATGCATAACGTTTCCACGCCGTTTCATTTTTCGTTAAAACCCGGTAACACCGCCGGAAACGTCATCGTCAATCGGGTAACGGCCACTGGCGTGTATCGGGCCGCGTCTTCGGTCGAAAGCTGGGCGGAAACGCCGTTCAAGAATGTCGTCTTCCGGGATGTTACTATCGAATACAAGGGTGGTGGCACGCGGAAACAGGCCCACAGGAGCGTCAAATCGCCGGGTGTAGATGCTCGGCCGTTGCCGGCCTGGGGCTTCTACGCTCGGAATGTGCAGAATCTCCAGTTCGACAATGTCCGGCTGCGCTGCGAGAAAAAGGACTTGCGGCCCGTACTAATCTGCAACGGTGTGGAGCGGCTCACACTTGAGGATTTCAAGTTTCCACATTCGGCGGAGGCGCCCAAGGCGCTGGTGTTGAACGACGTCATGCAGGTGCGGCTTCGCGGCGTGGACTTTCCCACAGTCGAGCCCCGCTGCACTGAATTGAAGCTGGTCGCGGACGACGCCGCGGGCCGGATCACTTCAGGCAAGCCGTACTCAGCCACCGTCACGGTTGAAAACGGAAAGCAGGAAGGACTGGCAAAAATCGAACTTGCCGTAACCGGGCAAAAGACAGCCCGCTGGCTGTGGCTGCAAGCCGGCGAAAAGAAAAATGTTGTGTTTAAAAGACTGACCGCGCCTGATGCTGGAACTCACGAGGTGCAGTGTGGTAACGTGAAACAAATCTTGCATGTGGAGCGGTAAGCGTTGGAAAAGGGAGAAAGAAATGAGTTCTATGCGGAAAGTAACAACGCCGGCGAACGCTTTCACGCGGCGTGATTTCCTTGGCGGCGCGGCTGGGATGCTCGCTACGCCGTGGCTTGGGCTTACCACTGCGGAGGCGCAGATTGCCCCCGAGCCTGGTCAGCGGAAACGGATTGAGGCAGCGATTCCGACCAAAGCCTTTGTTCAACCTCGCAGGCACCGGAAACTCCTGATTTTCGACCTCAATGTCGGATACGGCGGGCACCGCTCCATCCCGACTGCCAATCTGGCTTTTACGCTGATGGGCGCAAAGACCGGCGCTTTTGAGACGGTCATCAGCAGAGACCCGTCCGTCTTCAAACCCGAGAATTTGAGGCAGTTTGATGCCGTCTTTCTGAACAACACGGTGGGAAATCTTTTTGAAGACCCCGCGTTGAGGCAAAGCCTGCTCGAATTTGTTTACGGCGGCGGAGGACTCCTTGGCGTTCACGGGACTTCAGTGGCCTTTACCCGTTGGCCAGGCGCTCATGAGGACTGGCCGGAGTTTGGAATAATGCTCGGTGCGCGCGGCGCGAACCACCGCGACAGCGATGAACACGTCTTCATCAAACTCGATGACCCCAGCCACTCTCTCAATCAGCCTTTCGGCGGCAAGGGCTTCGAGTACAGGGACGAGTTCTTTCGTGTCCACGGGCCTTATTCGAGGCACAGGGTACGCGTGCTCCTCAGCATTGATACCGAGAAAACCGACATGAATCAGGGACAAGCACGCGGCAACTGCTTCCGTGAGGACAACGACTACGCATTGGCGTGGGTGCGGCAGTACGGCCGGGGACGCGTTTTCTACTGCACCATCGCGCACAATCCCTATGTTTTCTGGGACCCGAAGATGTTGCAATTCTATCTCGCTGCCGCTCAGTTCGCCTTGGGCGACCTGCCGGCCCCGACCATTCCCAGCGGCAAATTGACACCGGCCATCCGCGCCCAGGAAAAGCTGGGCTGGCGCCTCGGCATCGAGGCCTACACTTTTCATAAATACACGCTCTTCGAGGCCATCGCTCGAACCGCCCAGCTCGGCCTGCCGTATATGGGCGGCTTGAGCTTCCAGAAGGTCAGCAAGGAGATGCCTAAGAACTTCGATGACCAACTGACCGACGACGAGTTGAAACAGATCCGCTTGAAATTGGACTCAGTCGGCGTTCGTCTCCTGACGTATTACATCCACCAAATTCCGGGCGATAAAGCCGGCTGCCGTAAGGTGTTCGAGTTCGGGCGAAAGATCGGCATCGAAACCTTCATGTCGGAGCCGTCTCCGGAGGCGCTGGATACAATCGAGAAGTTCTGTGACGACTATGACATCAAAGTGGCCATTCACAACCACGACCAAAAAGCCTCGCCGCTGTATTGGCATCCTGAAGGGATTTTGAAGGTCTGTCAGGGCCACAGCAGGCGCATCGGGGCTTGCGGCGATCTCGGCTATTGGATGCGCTCCGGCATTGACCCAATCAAGGCTGTGAAAACGCTCAAGAACCGCTTAATCACCGTGCAGATGCATGACCTGCACGAGCTAAGCCCTGAAGGTCACGATGTCTCCTGGGGCACTGGCGTTGGCGAGACCGGACGGTTTATCGAGCAAATCCACCATCTGGGCATCAAGCCCACCATGTTCGGCCTCGAATACTCCTACAACTGGTTCGAGTCGATGCCTGAGATAGCGCGATGCGTTGAATTCTTCAACAAGGTGAGCATGAAACTGGCAAAGTGAGGTGCGTAATGACACGAATGAATAATTGCAAAGGAACAGACACTCGCCGGATAACACGGCGTGAGTTCTTGGGCCGCACGGCTGCGCTTTCAGGGTTAGTCACAGCGCCCTGGATAATTCCCTCCTCGGCGAGGGGTGCGGGCGGGAATGTGGCGCCGAGCGATCGGATAACAGTGGGCTTGATAGGCAAAGGGTTGATGGGGAGCGGCCACTTGCGCCGCTTGGTTGGCGACCGAGACGTTCAAGTATTGGCCGTCTGCGACGTGGATTCTCTGCGGTGCGAGGACGGCAGGCGTCGCGTGGACGAAACCTACGCAGTCGGCCGCTCCAGCGGCACGTATCGCGGCTGCGCAGCTTATAATGACTATCGTGAACTCCTAACTCGTTCGGACATTGATGCCGTGGTGATTGTTACGCCGGACCATTGGCATGCGTTGCAGGCAATTGACGCGGCTAAGGCGGGCAAGGACATCTATTGCGAGAAGCCGATATCGATAACAATTCGCCAGGGGCGCCGGCTGGCCCAGGCGGTGCGAAGGTATGGCAGGGTATTCCAGACCGGAACACAGTACCGTTCTATTCCGACGATTCGGCAGGTCTGCAAGTTCGTCCGCGAAGGTGGTCTCGGCAGGGTCAAATCGGTTTTCACGCGGTGGAACAATTTAGCGGGATTCATCGGAGCCGCTCGTTTCAAACCCTACGCTCAAGTGATGAATGTTGAGAAGTATGGCAGTTCGTATGTGCCGCTGGAATTTGCTCTGCCGGCCGAACCGGTGCCGGAAGGATTGGACTGGGACCTGTGGGTCGGCCCGGCCGCTTGGCACCCCTACAACCGCCTCTACCACACGAACCCATCTCCGGGCGTGGTACCGTGGTCGTTCTGCGAGGATTTCGGCGCGGCCTCAGTAACCTGGCACCATTCTCACAGCGCCGACGTGATTCAATATGCGTTGGGTGCAGAAAACAGCGGACCGGTGGAGCTTATCCATCCTAACAGCGGAGAGTATCCGACGCTTACCTGCAGGTACGCCAACGGCACGCTCCTTCACCTGGTTGATAATTGGGGGATGGTGAAGGATGTCTATAAGGCAGTTCCTGCAACGGCCCGATTAGCCGGACTCTTCGGAGGGATATTCGTCGGGGAACGGGGATGGATTACATCGATGTCAAACGGCGGGCCTGTTGAGGGTGGTCCTGAGAAGCTCTTCGGGGAAATGAAGTTAAGGACTCGCCAGGTGAACATCGGGGAAAATAACCATCACGAGAACTGGTTCGAGTGCATTCGGACGCGGCGGACGCCGAGCTGTGACGAGGAGATTGGGCATCGGTCGGCGTCACTGGGACATCTGACGATCATCGCGTACAAGCTGGGGCGGTCCTTGAAGTGGGACCCGGCCAGGGAAGAGTTCCTCGGCGACGAGGCGGCGAACCGCCTGCGCTCCCGCGCGATGCGCGCGCCGTGGCGCATCTGATACGCAGGGACTACAAAAGTGTCTTTATAGCAGTCTCTTTTCTCCAACCATTAATCGCTCAGCCACAAATAATTACAAAGGCTTTCTACGGATTAGAAATCCGCTGTTTTATCCGCCAGCAAAAAACAGTAAACGCATCAAAGGATATTCCAAAATCTGTAATAACAAAAAAATAAAGATAAAAGAGCAAAAAAAAATTTGTAACCGCTTCTACCCATTGTGTAACTCCGCAAGCTTACACAGCCCTCGAAACTCAATTTAGACCTTCTATTGTCTATCGTATCTCATTGTGTTATAAAGTGTTACGTAAAGCTGGTGATTGGCTGCCTCATTTAGCACAGGATGGCCTTAGAACAATCAGAGTCCGAAAAAAGCAGAGAATATGGCTAAGTTTGGGAAATTAGGTAATTAGATGTTGACATCTTGGGGGAAATTGAGTAAAATACTAAAAATCGGCTAAGTCGCAAAAAAAATAAAAAAAGTAAAATTTTCGAATTTAGCTATTGACACCAGGGAGGAAAACTGGTAAATTCGGTAAGTTAGTAAGGCATACGAGCATATGTAGTCGTCTCGTTTGCAGGAAAGGCCTTGCTGCTTGCTCGGCACTAATCCTTCTTTGGTGCTAGGCTGGGAACGAGGAGAGTGAAAGTGAGGAGAGTGATGATGAGGAGAGATGAAAAGACATCACGTACATCCTTTCTTTTTTGTATCATCACTTTCTGCTCGTCTGGCAAGGCTTAGCTCAAAACGGGCTGCCTTAAATCCGACGGAATTAAGCCTGCTGTGGTCGGTCGGCGGCGAAAAAAACGTTGTTAGAAAGTAGTTTTGGGGGAGGAAGCAATGAAAAGAATAGTAGTAGCTTTAGTAATGGTTGTGGCTTTGTTTGGGTCGGTTGGAGTTGTACAGGCGATAGGTTCTGATACGCTATTTACCAGCGTATCTGTTACGCCGGACACACTTGACTTCGGGACTCTTCCGTTTCTGACGAGAACCTATGACCCACCGGCAACATTAAAGGTGAAGGTCAAATCCAACTGTTTTCACGGTCCCATCGTGGCTTCTATGAAGGGGCTTAAGCACCGCAACGGTAATACTATAACGCCCGACCGTATTTTTATAAAGGCATCGGCAACTGGTGGATTCGTCTCAATGGCAAAACCAGTGGCTATATCGAAACCGACAACCGGGCCACACGACATCTTGCTGAACTTCAGAGTAAAGAGCAACGAGTTCAGTGGCATTGCCGGAAAATACACCGGCACTATTGTGCTTACGATAATGCCGCCTTAATGAGGCAGATACAGTTGAAAGGTAATTTTACTACGTTATGAATAACAGATTATACGCCCAGGATTTGTGGATAGAAATTATCCAAACAGAAGAACCCCTTCCGTAAAAGGTGGGGGAGAAAGGAGGTGTGAGGTAGTGAAAAACTGATAACTCGCAAGCTAAAAGGATGCTTGCGAGCCGTCTGAAGAAACCGGCCCGGTCTCGAGGCGGCAGAACGGTTAAGAGTAAGCGATTGGGAATAAAGGTCGCAGATTCGAAATCGTAAACCTCATAGGGCTTCGGCTCAGGCAGGCAGTTAAGCGGGCACGCCCGTCCGAGTCGGCAAAGGAAGTTTCGGCCCGCTGATTGTGTGGCTCAGGCATCTGTTGTACCTGGGCGAAAAAACTTAATAAATTAGTTCCGCAGGCCTATATAGGCCTTTCCGGGGCGATAGTTAAGAGAGGGAAATAAGATGTTAAAGAAAAGTATAATTGGATTGCTCCTACTGGTAATTGCTATGCCGGCATTTGCAGGTGACGATGTAGAAAAGAAGGTTGAAGTTGGCGATTGGCCTGTCGTTTACAAAATGCTGCCGGCTTGCACCACGGTCAAGGTGATTATGAACCTCGGTTACTACGTAAAGATAGAAAAGTGCAAAAAATTGAAAATCGTGTTAGACCAGAAAAGCGTCGCAGAGTACCAAGGATGCACGGACTTTAAAATCAAGAGCAACTTTGATTTGGAGCTTGGCGCTACGGTAGCACCAACTGAGACGGGTTTAAAAATTGCCTCCGCTGGCAACTGGTCTGCCTGGATAGAAGGCGATAACTTCTTGCCCCCTTCGACAGACTATGCAAAGCGAACGATTTGTGTGAAGGTCAAGAAAGCGGCGCTTATAAATGCATCGCCTAATAAGGAACTGACCGTAGCATACGCTACCATCCTCGTAAGACCCATAGCTACACCGTAGGATAAGTAAATGTAGTTACCTTCTTTGTTCCGGTAACTGCTGAAAATGTGGAGATTTAGATGTTTATAGGGAGGAGCGGATAGATTCCGCCCTCCCTAATTTTTTATAAACAATTTTGTCAAATTAGGCGAAATGGGCAATTTAAGTATTGACATCCAAGACGAAAAATGGTAAACTTGGTAATGTCTTCATTGCAGGGATAGACAATAAGTAAGCAAGAATGCACTCGAAAACAGGGACTTGGGGCTGTTTATATAAGGCAAAGAATGACTGGTTAATGGTTTTTAATGAGGATTTTTATAAGCAATAATAGAAAGTAAGGTCGTTAAATCGCCGAAAAATAAAAAGCAGTAATATCAGCATAAAATTAAGGAAATTTGCCACAAAGTTATAGTAATAAACTCAGAATAATGAATAAGGAATCTTGAAATTGCCTCTTAAGTATTCTTCGACTTCACAAGGAGTTATCGCTTCAGCGGCAATAAAAGAAACAGAAGTTGTTGGGAGACAAGAAAATGAAAAAGCGAAACGCGATAGTTCATAATTATCTGGTTTGTGCTTTCGTAATTATAGTGGCTATACTTTTATCTGCCCAGACAGCGCTTGGCCAGCTTATAGTCCAGCCGATGAGGATAGACCTTACACCTGAGCCCGGCAAACGAATCAAAACATCCTTTGAGATTCAAAACTACGACCCGAACGAAATCCACATTGTAGATTTGTCTCTGGTCGATATAAGCCAGTGGGAGGATGGTACGTGGCGAATCATTGAGCCAAACGATGATTTTGATACATCAAAACTGGCTTCCTGCAAGGATTGGATAAGCATGGCCAGGAACAGAGTCGAGGTCAGAGCGATGAGGATTGTCCCCGTAGAGATGAGTCTAAGAGTGCCGCCCGGCGTCCGGGGATTCTACGGTGCGGGCATTATTGCAACGCTGGAGATACCTCCGGAAGCAGGGGAAGTTGGTATCATTATCCGGTACCTGGTTCCCATTATTCTCAACATACAACAAGGTCGGGCGATTCGGCATAAAATAGAACTGCGTGACGTCGGAATGAAGTTCAGCGAGCCTAATGGTTTAGAACCGGCAACAACGCTGATCTCAGCGGATATCGTAAACAATGGCGGGACCTTTTCCAGCCTGAAGGTCTTCGGAAGAGTCAGGACCTTCTCCAGTGGACACTGGCGGGAAGTTACAACGACAGAATTCAAAAGCGCCGGCATCATCCCCAGTGTCAAATTGAGGTTAGAAAGTGACATCGGAAGGTCTTTGCCATCCGGGAAATACAAGGTAGCCGCAGGATTGTTCGTGGACGGTCGACGCGTAAGGGCGATTGAAAAGGAGATAGATTTTGTCGGCGACCCGACCGTTTCCAAAGTAGCGAGCGATGTGGCACTTACAGTGATTCCGAGCGAGGTTGCCATAGAGAGCCCACCGGGGGCCACCCGAACATCGGTGATAAGGGTCCGTAACGATTCGGATGATATCGTCAATGTCAGGACGAGCCTGGCAATACCGCCCAGCCTTTACGGTGTAACTTTCGGCGATTTGCTTGGGGATGAGCTGGACTGCTCCGGGTGGGTGGAGCTAATGCCCGAGAAATTTACGCTCCGCCGAGGCGGGCGGCAGAACATACGCATTAAAACAAGCATGCCGAAAACCTCAAATATGCACGCCGGCTATTATGGGCTTCTCAGTCTGTATGCCACTTATCCTGACGGTCAGAACGCCGGAGTAAAAACAGCATACATCTGCGTTACAAACAGTGCGGTTGAGGCCGTACCTGTGGCCCAGCCGGTAAGGTTAAACTTTGCACACATGGAAGAGTCCAGGTACCTTGTTGTCGCCAGTTTCGGAAATTTCGGAAACATACACTTTACGCCCAGGTGCACTGCCGCAGTTATAAACCTTATGGGCGTTTCTATGGGCAGGGGAAAGATGCTGCTCACAAGCAGCAAGTCAGGTCTGATGCTGCCGCTTGAATTCAGGAGTTTCTCCGGAGTTTTTGATTTATCAGACTACCCCGCCGAAACGTATTTTGTTACGGCGACTTTAGAATACGCCACCGGCGAAGTAGTAACCGATCGAATACCAATACGCGTCTCCATCGAGGGGGACCAGAGGGTCGTTGAACTCATTCAACCGGAACGGCCAGGAGAGAAGATAGATATTGAATTGAATAGGTAAATAGGTAAGCACAGAAGGGTGATAGAAGTGCTGGTAAACAGAATTTTTACTAAAGAAAATGGCTGGATTGCCGATACAAGGCAAATGAGCCGAATGAATGCCAGTTAATGGCTAGAAAGGGACATTGACTTATGGCAAGGAAAAATGACCGTAGAATTTTATCGGGCGTTGCGGTAATCCTCTGCATCGTTTTGTTCTGCGCACAGGACAACACTGTTCAAGCGCAGATTAAGGGGAGAATGAAAACTTATACTATATCCGGCTCAGTAGGTCTCAGTGGAGTTCTGATGAAGGGCTTACCAGGCGACCCTGTTATTACCGACCAGAACGGCTTTTATAATAAGGTCGTTGATTACGGTTGGAAGGGCACGGTTACACCCTCAATGGAGGGTTACAGCTTCGAACCACCGAACAAAACCTACAGCAAAGTTACAAGCGATCAAAGCCAGGACTTCACTGCGAAAGTGATTCAATTTGTCATTTCGGGTAAAACCGATATGGAGGGCGTAGTAATGAACGGCCTGCCGAGTAATCCCATTACCGGCGGCGACGGTAGTTACAAGGCTGTTGTGGACTATGGCTGGAGCGGCGCGGTTATGCCAACAAAGGAAGGGTACATATTCACTCCACCTCAAAAACAATACTCTGACGTTAAGAGGGACCAGATAAATCAGAACTACAAAGGTGCGCTGATTACCTTTACAATTTCCGGTTATGCCGGGGCGGATGGTGTAGTAATGAACGGTCTGCCTGGCAATCCCGTTTCCCGCAAGGACGGCAATTACAGCGCCACCGTTGTGTTCGGCTTCAGCGGCACGGTTACACCAACAAAAGAAGGTTACACCTTTGACCCGCCTGAGATGCAATACACTGATATTATTGGCGCTCAGACTAATCAGAACTACACAGCAGTAATATCGACCTTTACAATTTCAGGCACGGCCGGCATGGAGGGCGTAGAAATGAAGGGCCTGCCGGGCGATCCTGTTACCGATGAGAACGGCTATTACATCGCTGCCGTTGACTACGCCTGGAGCGGCACCGTTACACCCACAAAGGCAGGTTACACTTTCAAACCGGCTACCATAAGTTATAGCAGAGTTATCATCGAACGAGATGATCAGAACTACATTCCGACATTGATTACCTTAACCATTGCCGGTACAACTGGTCTGGACGGTGTAGTAATGGAGGGTCTGCCAGGTAATCCGGTTACCAGTGGAGGCGGCTTATACAGTGTTACCGTTGACTATGACTGGAGCGGCACGGTTACGCCCACGAAGGAAGGCTACACGTTTACACCGACTGACAAAACATACCCTGCTGTTACCAGCAAACAGAGCAGTCAAAACTACTCCGCAGCAGTTGTTACCTTTACAATTACCGGTTCTGTTGGAGTCGGCGGCGTAACAATGAGAGGGCTGCCGGGCAACCCTGCTACCCGCATTGACGGCACTTACAGCGCCAGCGTTAAATACGGCTGGAGCGGCACGGTTACACCGACGAAAGACGGTTACACCTTTGACCCAACTGATATGCAATACACTACTCTCATGGGTCCCGAGACTAATCAGAGCTACATTGCAACATTGTTGAAGCGTACAGTCTCCGGCACGATAATCTCTGACAAGGGGGAACCCGTCGAAGAAGTATTTATATTAGCAGATGCCGGCGGAGGTACGGACACAACTACCGCTAATGGCGAATACGAACTGTTGGTGGATTACGGCTGGAAGGGCACAGTAACACCAGCAAAAGAAGGTTATACCTTCAAACCAACTAAGAAACCATACACTGCTGCCGTTACCAGGGATCTACTGAACCAGGGCTTCAGTGCGATACTGAAGACATTTATTATTTCCAACGTGGTGATGGTTGGCACGACACCCATCGAAGGTGTATTAGTCTCAGCAAATAACGGCGGAGGCTCCGATACCACCGACGCTCAAGGCAGGTTCACTGTTACAGTGCCGTACGCCTGGAGCGGTGAGATTACCTGGACAAAAGAAGGCTTCGAGTTCGATCCACCCAGCGAGGCGTACACCGACGTTAGGGAGAATATTAAATTGGGCGTGCCCGAAGTGCCGGAACTCCCAACTCGCAGGGTCGAGCCGGAACTCCCAACTCGCAGAGTCGAGCCGGAACTCCCAACTCGCAGAGTCGAGCCGGAATCTATTGAGCCAACCCCTGGAATTGAGGAACCGAAAACACCTTTGGAGAGGGACATATCCAGGATACAAAAACAATTGGAAGAACTCTTGCGCCAGCAGGAAGAGGCTCCTACAGAACCAAACTTACTTCTGGTTCCGGAAGAACCGCTCATTACTAACACTTTTATCGAAAGTGATCTGGTCACGGTGCTTCAGGACATTGCTTCGGCGGCGGGCATTCCCATTATCCCTGATGAAACCGTTATTGGCTTAGTAACCGCCGAACTCCAAAACGTTCCGCTCGAAACAGCACTTGATATTGTCCTGGGCGGCACTCCTTATGTTGTGAAGAAGACACCGTATTATTACCTGGTTGCCTCAGCAGGCATAACAGACTCGATGTTCCCGACTTTGAGCGAAACACGCCGCATAAGAATGAACTACATCTCGGCCGAGGCAGCAGTGGGACTCCTATCCACTGCTTTCAAACCTTACGTTCAGGCCGAAGTTGGTCCACCCGGAACCAGCACCTACACAGTGTGTGTTACCGCACCGCCGGCTTTGACCGAGCGTATCATCTCAGACCTCGAACAGATCGACCGCCTCCCATCTCATGTGCTGCTGGATGCTCGTATTGTCGTGATGGAAAGCGGAGATCTTCTGAATCTGGGTGTCGAGTGGGGTTGGCCCAAAATTAGCGTTGGAGCGTTTGGCAATGACTTTCAAGGCCGCGGCCCAACGGGGACGCTTGACTTCGGCGGCAAATGGCCCTGGGGTATACAAATCGGCTATACACCTGATGCGGACTTTACCAGTGCACTGGAAATGGCGCTGAACCTTCTTTCAATAAATGGCCAGGCGACCATGCTGGCCCAACCTCAGGTATTGGCACAAGACGGAAAGGTGGCGGAAATCAATGTCACGACCGAAGAGTACTATATGCTGACAGCACCGGAAACCGCATACATATCGTATGCCCTTTCTGAACTGGCACAAATTGATTCCGGCACCAAGTTAAGTATAATACCCCACATCGGGGACAATAATGATATTACACTGGAATTAGCCATCGAGGTCAGTGACAGCATACCTCGCGGCAGAGGAAGCGACCTTCCGGTTGTTACGAGACGAACATCCACTAACACTGTACGCATCAAAGACGGCGGAACAGTTGCACTGGCCGGCCTGACCGAGAACCGAACACGAACGGACAAAAGGCGGGTCCCGGGTCTTAGTAAAATTCCACTAATAGGGAACCTGTTTAAAAGTACAAATGACGAAAAAGCTACACGAGAGATCGCGGTTTTCGTGACGGCAAACATAATACGCGATTCAGACCGAACCATCGACTTTGCTGAACCGTCCACATTTCAGGCTCCAATCAGACCAATGGAAGAGAATTTTCAAATGAGGCTTCGGGATAGTTTGTCACGCTCAAACAGATGAAAAATACATCAATAAAAAGGAATAAAAGGAGACAAAAGCTATGAAGCCGATTAGCCAGGGATCAATAAAAGGTGGCGCGATTGTTGTGTCATTGCTGCTGGCGCTTCTGGCTTTTGGTGTGGTTAGCTGTGCACATAGAGGGCTCGATATCATACCTTTGAGTAACCGGAACGTACTTACTCTAAGCTCCGACGACATTGTACGAGTGATGCGAAGAGCGGGCTTTTCTGATAATCAGATTCTGGAATACGGAACATACCTGCACGACGCTCTGGCAAATTCAGGAGCAGCGCAAATCAAGATACGCAAAAGACTGGAGGCCGTTTTCGCCATCAATGGTGATGCTGTGTACATCAGTACCCGCCTGAGAGGTAACTTCATTTACAATGTGAAAACAGGTTGGGTCGGTGGTGAGTAATCCCTGCCCGCACTGTTGCAGTTGAGCCGAGCACTTTCGCCAAACGCCGCCTGGGTGTAACATTCCCGTCCAGCTTCGCAGACCATCAAGAAGATGATTCACTATTTACGACTGACTATTTTTTATTGAATTCGAGTCCCGATTTCATTTTCAATAGTCGTAAATAGAAAATAGTCAATTCGAAGAGGAACGCCCAGGTGGGAATGCGGGCAAATACCTGCCAAATTGGCACACAGGCAGAATTTGACGGAACTGTAACTGCTTGTTACAACAATAATTACAATTTTAGTTTGTTTGGGCACGCTGTTTGCACTTACTAAGAGTATAGCATGGGCCCAAGCCCATCCACCAGCTCGATGCTCGATGGGTGGCAGCCTCAAGCGCAGCTTGGGGATGGCTCGCTGCTATTTATGTAAAGCGCAACATTTCATTACAATTGGTATTACAGGATATTATAGTCTATCTGTAATTGAAATTCCGTCTGTGTAAAAGGGTTGGCTATGAAATTCGATAAATTCACACTAAAAGCCCAGGAGGCATTGGCAACTGCTCAGCAGATTGCGATGGCCAAATCGCATACTGTTATGTCACCATTGCATCTATTAGGCGCCGTATGCGGCGAGGATGGCGGCATTGCGGTTGAGATTTTGAAAAAGATAGGCGCTAATGTTCCCCGAATTAAAGAGATGACTGAGAGCGAGCTTGGGCGGCTGCCGCAGGGCAGCAGCGGTAATCAGCTTATACCTGACCCGGCCCTCAGTCAGATTGTCCTGGATGCCCAAAACCGGGCCGATGCGATGGGCGACGAATACTTGAGTGTGGAGCATCTGCTCATTGCACTCGCCTCGGTACAAAGCGATGCGAAAGAGGTTCTACGACTCAACTCAATTACGTCCGAGCAGGTTGAGAGCGCCTTAAAAGAGATTCGTGGCCCCCAAAAGATAACCGACCAGAATCCGGAAGATAAATACAAAGCACTGGAGCGCTACGGGATTGACCTATTGGAGATGGCTCGCAAGGGAAAGCTCGACCCGGTCATCGGCAGAGACGAAGAGATTCGGCGATGTATGCAGGTCCTTAACCGCCGAACGAAAAATAATCCGGTACTAATCGGCGAGCCGGGCGTCGGCAAAACCGCAATCGTCGAAGGCCTGGCTCAACGAATAATTGCAGGTGATGTCCCTACTGGTTTGAAAAATAAAAGGATCATCGCTCTGGATATGGGGGCATTGATAGCGGGAACGAAATTCAGGGGCGAATTTGAAGACCGGCTCAAGGCTGTGCTCAAAGAGGTCATCGCTGCTGGAGGGCAAATAATACTTTTCATTGATGAGTTACATACCGTAGTAGGGGCAGGCAAAGCTGAAGGCGCGGTTGATGCGGGTAATCTGCTAAAACCATCGCTTGCACGGGGCGATCTGCGTTGTATTGGAGCGACTACCATCGACGATTATCGAAAGTATGTCGAAAAAGACGCCGCACTCGAGAGGCGTTTTCAGCCGATTCTGATTGACCCGCCGAGCGTCGAAGAAACCATAGCCATCCTTCGAGGGCTAAAAGGCCGCTATGATACCCATCACGGGGTTCGGATTACCGACTCGGCGCTTGTCGCGGCTGCAACTTTGTCAAATCGGTATATTACCGACCGGTGGCTGCCGGACAAGGCAATAGACTTGATTGACGAGTCGGCCTCAAAACTGCGAATTGAAAATGACTCGCTGCCGGCTGAGCTGGATAGTATTCGCAGAAAGATTGTTCAGCTTCAAATCGAACGTGAAGCATTAAAAAAAGAAAACGATAAAGCAAGTAAAGAACGATTAAAAAATACTGAAAAGCAGTTGGCCGAGCTGCAACAGCGGGACAAAAAGCTCACGGCACAGTGGGAAAGCGAAAGGGGGGACATCGACCAGATAAAAACTTTAAAAGAAAAACTGGAAGATGCTCAAAACCAGTTTGAAGACGCACAGCGCAAAGGCGACCTGGAGACCGCCGCCCGCCTGAAGTATGAAACCATTACGAATTTGAAAAAAGAGCTTGAAGAAAGAGAAACCCAGCTTTCCAAAGCCGACAAAACTATAATCCGAAACGAAGTAACCGAAGAGCACATTGCCGGGGTTGTCTCCAAATGGACGGGGATACCGGTTGCAAAGTTGTTGAGCGGAGAGCGTGAAAGACTGATGAAGATGGAGGAGGCAATTAGCCGGCGCGTAGTCGGACAGGATGAAGCGGTTGCGGCGTTATGTAATGCGGTTCGCAGGAGCCGGTCGGGATTAGGAGACCCGAATCGGCCGATAGGGACATTGTTATTCCTCGGGCCGACCGGCGTCGGTAAAACCGAGCTGTCCAAAGCGCTTGCGGATTTTCTGTTTAACGACCCGCACTCTATGGTTCGGATTGATATGAGCGAGTTTATGGAGCAGCACTCTGTTGCCCGGCTTATCGGTTCGCCACCCGGCTATGTAGGCTATGAAGAAGGCGGACGATTGACCGAAGCCATCCGGCGTAAGCCATACTCGGTGATTTTGTTGGATGAGATTGAAAAGGCCCACCCGGACGTCTTCAACGTGCTGCTGCAGGTTTTTGACGATGGCCGATTAACCGATGGAAAAGGCCGAACCGTCGATTTCAAGAACACCGTTATCATTATGACCAGCAATATTGCAAGCCAGCAGATTCAGCAGTTGACCGAGGAATCCGGCGCTGACTGGGAAATTGAGGCCCACGTTAAAGATGCGCTCAAGCAGCTCTTTAAGCCCGAGTTTTTGAACCGGGTCGATGAGATAATCGTCTTCCACATGCTCGGCAAGGACGATTTACGAAAGATTGTCGATATTCAACTGAATTACTTAGCTGAACGTCTGAACGGCCGCCACATAAAGCTCGAATTCACTGACAGTGCCCGCAAGCTGATTATGGATGAGGGTTACGACCCTGCCTTTGGTGCAAGGCCTCTGAAGCGAACAATTCAGCAGCGGATGGAGAACCCGTTAGCCGCCCAGCTTTTAGCCGGCAAATTCGCCGACGGCGACAAAATAAAAATCAACGCCGACACCCACAAATTCACTTTTGACAAAGTAGAAACTGCATAGGCAAAATTCTGCACGAAGGCATAGCCTTAAAATGTTCTTAACAAAAGCGAGAAAATTGTTTATCCTATACGGCAAACAAAAGAGCCTGACGAGATACGGCATGTCACCCCGAGCGCAGCCGAGGGGTCTGTTAAAAAGACTATTTTATCAGATTCCTCGACTGCGCAATGTTGTGCATCGCTTCGCTCGGAATGACGGTAAAGCAATGGTTAAGGATGTTATCAATGAATCGCAGGGAATTTATTAGAACAATTGGTTTCGGAGCGGCAGCGTTAGCGCTGCCCGGATGTTCAACCGGGACGTCAGGGCACAGTTCAGGCGTTCCTACAAAAAAGAATCCCAACTTTCTTTTTATCCTCGCTGATGATTTGGGCTGGTCTCAGTTAGGCTGCTACGGCAGCAGCTTCTATGAAACTCCCAATATTGACCGCCTGGCTACAGAGGGTATGAGATTTACCGATGCCTACGCCGCGTGCCCGGTTTGCTCGCCGACCCGTGCGTCTATTATGACCGGAAAGTACCCGGCCCGCCTGCACCTGACCGATTTTATTGCAGGCGGCAGCTTCCCACACGAGAAACTCAAACAACCCGAATGGCAAAAATACCTGCCGTTAGAAGAAATAACAATTGCAGAGGTCCTCAAGACAGCGGGCTACGCCACCGCCAGTTTCGGAAAGTGGCATCTTAGCATCGCCAAGAAACCGCCGGAGTCTCTGCCGTACAATCCAGACAAACAGGGTTTCGATGAATACTTCGTTACTTACAAACCGGCTTCCAGTCACGACCCCGAAAGCGATGCTCACAATGTAGAAATAATTACGGAAAAATCACTGGGATTTCTACAAAAGAACAAGGACAAGCCCTTTTTTCTTTATGTTACTCACAACACCATACACTCACCGATTTTGGGAAAGAAAAAACTTGTCGAAAAATATAGAAACAAACCAGGCGCCGATTTACCGCAGAACAATCCGGTAGTTGGAGCAATGATTGAGGAGCTGGATAACAGTGTAGGCCAGTTGCTTAAAAGGCTCGATGAACTAAAGATTGCTGACAATACAATCGTAGTCTTCTTCGGTGACAACGGCGGATTAGAAAGGTCGGCCAAACAGACTCCTTTGCGCAGCGGCAAAGCGAATTTGTATGAAGGCGGCATAAGGGAACCTTTAATCGTGCGTTGGCCCGGGGTGGTTCAGCCGGGCAGTATTTGCAGTGAACCTGCAATCAGTGTAGATTTTTTCCCGACCTTTCTAAGAATCCTCGGCTTAGAGAACAAGGCCGGAAAGTCTATCGACGGAGTAAGCCTGCTGCCGCTTCTGATGCAAGGCGGCTCTCTTAATCGCGAGGCCATTTACTGGCACTATCCCCATTATCACAGCAGCAGTATCGGCCCCTGCGGAGCCGTTCGCAAGGGCGATTACAAGCTGCTCGAATGGTTTGATGAGACTATTTGCGGCCCCGGTAACAAATTCGAGCTTTACAATTTAAAACAGGACATCAGCGAGCAAAACAACCTGACTAAAAAGATGCCGAGAAAAACCAGAGAACTAAGAGAACTGCTGACAAACTGGCGAAATAAAGTAAACGCCCAGATGCTAACGCTGAATCCCAACTACAACCCCCAAAAAGCCAAAAAGTCAAAAAAGCAATAGATCTTCTGTTGGCGTGTATCCCAGAAAGTGGCGGGTAACGAAGCTCGAATTTTTTAAAATTTACCTTGCAGTTTTCGGCGCAAAGGCCAGAATAATTCGATACGAAATATAATACCCGCAGTCCGACACAGGAAAAAGGAGCTCAAATGGAAGTTCAGAAGGTTTTGAAACAGGTAGAAAAAGACGATATAAAATTTATCACCCTGCAATTTACCGATTTATTAGGCGTTATAAAGGAGCTCATCATACCGGTCGAAGAATTAGAGGATGCATCACGCAACGGCGTTTGGTTCGACGGCTCTTCGGTGGAAGGTTTTGCCCGAATACAGGAAAGCGACCTGTTTTTGAAGCCGGATATGGCAACTTACGCTGTTGTACCCTGGCTGACCGAAGACGGCAAAACCGCAAGGCTGATATGTGATATCTACCGCGCGGACGGCAACCCCTTCGAAGGAGACCCCAGATTAATTCTCAAACAGGCAGCGGCCGAAGCTGTAATAGAGGGCTTTGAATATAACGTCGGGCCTGAGCCGGAATTCTATTTGTTCAAAGCCGACGGCCAAAACAGGACCTCGCCCATAGATTATGGCGGCTATTTCGACCTTTCTTCTCATGAAGGATACAAGGCCATAAAAAAGATAATAGCAGCGCTTGAAAATTTTGGGATTAAGGTTGAAACCTCTCATCACGAAGTCGGCTTCGGTCAATACGAAATAGATTTCAATTACGGACAATGTCTGAATGTGGCCGACAAAGTGCTTACGTTAAAGTACACCGCGAAGAAAATCGCTCAAATGCACAATCTGCATGCGACCTTTATGCCCAAGCCGACGATGGGCAAGCCCGGCTCCGGTATGCACGTTCATCAAAGTCTGTTTGACACTAAGTCAAAAACGAATGCTTTTTACGACAAGGACCATAAGTACAATTTGTCGAAAATCGCTTTTAGTTTTATTGCAGGCCAGATAAAGCATATTAACGCAATGTGCGCTATCCTTTGTCCTACTGTCAATTCGTACAAGAGACTGGTTTCCGGATTCGAGGCACCTGTTTACGTTACCTGGGCTGCTATGAACCGTTCAGCACTGTTGCGAGTGCCCAAGTGGTTCAAGGCCAAAAGCGAAGCCGCTCGCATCGAGCTGCGATGTCCCGACCCTGCCTGCAATCCATATCTGGCATTTGCTGTTATGCTAAGAGCAGGGCTGGATGGAATTAAAAATAACCTGACACCACCTGAGCCGGTCGAAGAAAATATATACAGTCTCGATGATGAAAGTCTGGTTCAGAAAAATATTGACGTCCTGCCAACATCATTACAGGAAGCTCTAAATGCGTTAAAAAAGGACAAAGTTTTGCAGGAGGTTCTCGGTGAGCACTTGTTTGAAAGATACATTGACGTAAAGACAAGAGAGTGGGGCGAGTTTAAGAAACAGGTTACCACCTGGGAAATCAGGACGTATTTAGACACCTTCTAAGTTTTTCGGCCAGGGTAATATGGGCAAGCGGGTAATGATTGGCAGATAATTGGCACGCCGGGATGATCGAGATTCGCAAAGGAAAATTGAGCGATTCGGAACGTATCGTTGAGCTGCAACTGCAGATGGCACAGGAGACGGAGGGGCTTGGTCTGGATAAAACTGTAGTAAGCAGGGGAGTACACGGCGTTTTCCAGGAACCGGCACGAGGAACCTATTGGGTGGCGGAGGAAAAAGGCAAGGTCATGGGAACACTTTTAGCAATACCGGAATGGAGCGATTGGCGGAACGCAACGGTGCTGTGGATACATTCACTTTATGTCATTCCCAAGGCGCGCGGAAAAGGGGTGTTCAAAAAACTGTACTTGAATTTGAAAAAGCAGGTGGAGCAGTCGCCGGAGCTGGCAGGGATACGTCTTTACGTGGACAAGCGAAATAAGTCGGCGCAAGAAGTGTATGAAAAACTCGGCATGAACAAACACCACTACGAGCTTTACGAATGGCTAAAGTAAACAACAAGAGCCAATATGAACGAAAGGAGCTTTTTTCTATGGCCTTGCATACTCTTATTCTTCTAACTCTTGGGGCTTTTTTAAGTGGCGCGCCGAGTTTAAGCGGTGCAGGCTTCAAAGTTACACACTTCTGTAATCGCTCTTCGGTGCCGCTCTATGGTGGCAGGGGAGAAATCCTGGAACTCACATTCAAGCACGAGCGTTCCTATCCGAACAATTTTTTCGATGTCACCATCGATGTCGAGTTTACCTCGCCCTCAGCCAAGACAGTGCGGGTCGGAGGCTTCTTTTATGACACGGGTACATGGAAAGCACGGCTGGCTCCCGGCGAGACGGGGAGCTGGACATACTCCTACAGCTTCTCCAACAAGAGCGGCCAGTCAGCACGGGGCACGGGAAGTTTCCAATGTGTGGCTTCAAAGAGTCAAGGCTTCGTGAGACAGAACCCGAAGAATCGCTTCCGATGGGTTTTTGATGATGGAACGCCGTTCTTCCCCATCGGCTTCAACAACGGCGTCAATGACTGGAACGAGAAAGGAACTTTCCTCGGTAAAAACTGGTGCATGGATGGCGGATTCAGGGATGACCCGAACGCACCAGACTCCAGGGTGGATGCGGACTACTACTTTAACACCTACCGCGCAGCAGGCTTCAACATCTTCCGCTTCTCTCCGTGGAACAACTCCTACGCGATATACAAAGACCTCGACCACTATAATGCCGCCGAGGCCAGGTATGCCGACGAATTCATGCAGTGGCTGCGAGAGCTGGATTGGCGCATCTTCTATGGCTTCTTTGGCTTCCGGCAGGAATCTCTCCAGGAACCAAACAACCTCGAGAGCATGGCAAAGGTAAAACGGTTCCTGAAATATTCCGTGAACCGCTGGGGCGCATATGTGGACTTCTGGGAACTTCTCAATGAGCGCAAGGCTGCTGAAAAGTGGTACAAGATTACGGCGGCGTATGTACGTTCCATCGACCCTTACCACCACCCTGTCACCACGAGCTGGGACCCGCCGGATGTGAGTGTGATTGATTTGCTCTCACCTCACTGGTATCAGAAGGAAGACGAGCTTTCCTCCGACAAAGTCACGGCGGACAGGGCGCGACGGTGGAAATCACACGGCAAACCCGTCGTAGTGGGCGAACAGGGAAACTCGAAGTCAAACTGGGACGAGCGCTCGGCGCTGCGTATGCGCATCCGAACTTGGGTGTCATTTTTCAACGAGATTAGCCTCGTCTTTTGGAACACGAGCTACGCAAAACATGGACATACAATGAACATCTATCTTGGACCAAGGGAACGGCAATACATCAAGGTGCTCGATGACTTCAAAGCACAGATGGACGCGAATATCAAGATGACCGGTGTCACTATGTCAGACCCCAAACGTATCCGAGCTTATGCTCTCTCATCGAAGGAGCGGCTGGGCGTTTACCTGCATCACTATACGGACCATGACACCAAGCTCGCCGCAGAGACCATAACAGTTACCGTGCCCAAAAACGGCAAAGGTACCTGGATAGACCCGGTGGACGGCGAGACCGTCGCTGCGTTTAAGGCGGTGGCTGGTAAAACCACGCTCATTATTCCCCCTTTTACAATCGATATAGCGCTTCTTATAACACCAAAATAAAATATCAAAATGCTCTGTAGAAAAGACAAAATGTCATTTCGACCGAAGCGATGCTTGGCATCGCGGAGTGGAGAAATCTATTTAAAAATAGATTTCTCGACTCGCCTTGGCTGTGCCTTCGGCTCGCTCGAAATGACATCTACAATGTTTTCTATAAAGCAATATCAAAATAAATTGAGAAAAGCTAAGCTATTATTTGATTAAGATATGATTAAAGTAAAAATAGTATCGGTGGTTGTGTTGGCGGGGATGGTTGTGTTTTTGAGTTCCTGCGCTGAACCGAAGGCAAGACCATTGCTGGACGCTGCCCCTGACCAGAACATCACACTCAATTACAGCGGGCGTATGTTATTAGTTACGCATCCACTGCTTGGTGACAAGCCTCTAAGGATAGACTGTATGGAGGCCTACTGCAAAAAAGGCTCGACACATCGCCGCTGGGACAAAACTATCATCCCACAGCAGAATAAAGTGCTCTCGAAATCACCTCACGAAATCAAGGTCAAGACCTCTTTGGCAGCCGGTGTGGAGGTAACACATCGGTTCGCAGTCGTGGCGGATGAAATCCTCTTCGAGGCTACCTTCACCAACCTGACCGACAAGCCGGTGGACCTCGAATGGATGCAGCCGTGCATCCGCGTTGGCGACTTTACCGGCCTGGATCAGGACGAGTACATCCGCAAGTGCTTTATCTTCACCCAAAAGGGCCTGACGCGATTAAACAAAACGAACCGTACTGAAGAAGCCATCTATCGAGGAGGACAGGTTTACGTCCCAGCCGGCATCGATCGCAACGACGTCAATCCCCGACCGCTTAGCCCGGATGTGCCGGCCAATAAGTTGATTGGGTGTTTCTCCGCCGATGGAAAAGCTTTGCTGGCCACCGCCTGGACGGACGTGCAGGAGCTTTTCCAGGGCGTAATCGTCTGCATCCACGCCGACCCGCGCATCGGCGGCCTCGCCCCGCATCAGATCAAAAATGTCTGGGGAAAGCTCTACGTCATCCCGAACGACATCGACGAATTACTGCGCCGATACCACCGAGACTTTAAAACCAAACTGGTCAACTGACTATTTTTTCGGCTGACTTTTTCAAAAAAGTATGAATTGAAAATCAAAAAATCAAAAGAAAATAGAAAATAGGCTCTCACCCCAAAAAGTTGGTGACCATAGACTGAAAAATCAGCCTAACGTCCTCGGATTTAACGCTTTGTGGGCAACAGCATACCTTGGTATAATTTGTCTGCCATGGTGGAGGATAGGGCAAAGCGCCGAAGCGACCCGAGCGCCACTATGGCGGCATACAACCCCTGCTTTTGCAGGGATAAACTCCGGGCGGTATCTCTTTGAGTGCCGCCCACTTATGTTTATGCTGGCGCCTACAAAGCGATAAATCCCAGCCTCAGTAGAGGCTGTTTTCACCAAACTTTTTTGTAGAAGAGCCAGCAAATAAGAAACTGTGTTCCCTATTCTGTAGTTGCATTTTAAGGTTGGAAATATCAACAGGGTGGCACCTTCAAACTTGTTTGGAGGTGGTTGAGTTGATATGATACGGGCATGCATATCGAAGGGATACATCGCAAAAGGTGTCATCGATATAATTTCCCCGGTAACACGCATGAATTAACATTTAGCTGCTATCGTAGTCGTGCGTTTTTGTCAAGCGATAGAACCTGTCAATATTTGGCTGATTCCATTATCCGGGCCAGGCAAAAGCATGACTTTGATTTATGGGCTTATGTATTTATGCCCGACCATGCGTATCTTCTTATATGCCCACGAAAGCCGGACTATTCGATATTACAGACATTACTTTCCATAAAACAGTCAGTTTCGCGCAAGGCTGTCATATACCTTAAAAAAAATAAACTAACAAAAAGAAAGCTTGCAAATTACCCGCCCCGCTTTTGAGGGCAAACTGCAAATTAAATTGCCGCGCTGACCACTATGCACGGCATAACAACAAATTTTGTTGACGCCTGCGAGCTATTCGGGTATTATGACGACCAAATAACCCGACGGTATAGCCGGGAAGTAATTTGCTGCGAAATCTTGGCTGAAAGGATAAGTAATATGGCTGGTAATGTAATTGAATTGACTGACGCTACTTTTGACCAGACTGTTCATAGTTCTGATGTGCCGGTGCTGGTCGATTTCTGGGCACCCTGGTGTGGGCCTTGTTTAATGATAGCTCCTATTTTAAAAGAAATCGCAGATGAGTACGCGGGCAAAGCCAAAATTTGCAGGCTCAACACCGATGACGCTCGCGACAGTGCTATGGAATTCGGTATAAGTGCAATACCTACCATGATCTTATTCAAGGACAGCCAGGTACAGAAAAAATGGGTCGGCTTAACCAGCAAAAAAAATCTCGCCGCCGCAATCGACGAACTTCTCTGACCAAACAACAATCCATGCACCCAGAGGAAAATTTCAAATGATTTACGAAGACCTAAAGGGCAAGAGGGTCTTGGTTACCGGCGCCAGCAGTGGAATCGGCTCAGCGACGGCGGTTTTATTCAGCGAGCAGGGTTGTTTTATTGGAGTCCACTACTTCAGTACAAAGCCCGGCGCAGAAAAAACCCTTAAGCAAGTCAAAGAAAACAGCAACGGCATCTTACTTCGCGCTGACGTTCGCGACGAAAAGCAAGTTCAACAGATAGTCGCGCAGTTCGCCGAAAAGGCCGGGGGCATTGACATCCTTATCAATAACGCAGGCTCACTAATCGAAAGACAGCCTTTTGAAACCGCGACGTTGGATTATCACGAAGATATATACGCCACCAACGTCCGCAGCGTCTTTCTGGTAACGCGGTCGGCTCTGCCGTTTCTTAAAAAGAGCAAAGGCAGTATCGTTAATATCGGTTCGGTTGCAGGCCATACCGGCGGAGCCAATGGCTCCGGTATGTACTCAGGTGCAAAAGCGGCGGTCGCAACTGAGACCATTTCTATGGCAAAGGAATTCGCCAAATACCAAATCAGGGCCAACAGCGTCTTGCCCGGCTTTATTGAGACCCGCTTCCACGAGCGGTTTAGTTCAGCCCAGCGCAGAAAAGAAGTTGCCAGGCAAACTCCGCTCGGCAGAAACGGCATCGCAGAGGACGTGGCGAAGGCAGTACTGTTTTTAGCGAGCGAGGCGGCAAGCTTTATCACTGGCGAATATATCGCCGTCAACGGCGGCTTGTATATGAGAGCATGAAAAAAAACAATCCTTGCAATTCACTGCCCTTTTCTGATATATAACGTAGGGGCAGGCCCGTGTGCCTGCCCAAGGCAACCACATTGGGTTGCCCCTACAGTCGCAATCGAAAAGGTAAAGAACAGGATGGACTCTTGATGCAACCTTCTGCACGGATGCAAATAGACCAGGAACGCGACAAAACGCGTCTCACACCTATTGAGCGTCAGCCCAAACTTGACAGCTATTGTAAAAAACAATGGGTGATCCGGCCCCCGCATCCGCCAGGGGCGGACTCCGCGGAGCTTGCCAAATCGCTGAAGGTTTCGCCTCTTTTAGCACAGGTTTTAATTAATCGTGGAATAACTGACGCCCAGACCGCTTCTGTTTTCTTAAGGCCCAAACTGACGCAGCTTATCGATCCTGCCCAGATGCCGGGAATTAAGCCGGCGGTTCAACGATTAAAGCAGGCCATTACAAACAAAGAAAAAATCACCGTCTATGGCGACTATGACGTGGACGGTATTACAGGTGTCGCAATTCTTTGGCAGGTTCTAACGCTGCTTGGTGCTGACGTTGATTATTATATCCCTCATCGCATCGACGAAGGCTACGGCCTGAACGCCGAAGCCATCCAGACACTGGTAAAATCCGGCAGCAAAATGCTGGTTACCGTCGATTGCGGTGTTACAGCATACAACGCCGCCGAGCTTGCCGGACAATTGGGCCTTGATTTGATAATAACCGACCATCACCAGATAGACGCACAGCTCGACCGCGAGCTTCCTAAAGCCGTCGCCATCGTGCATCCTGCTCTAAAAAAATCCTATCCAAACCAGGATTCAGCCGGCGCTATGGTCGCCTTTAAGCTGGCCTGGGCCATTGCCAACGAATTCAATTCAGGCCAAAAGCTTGAACCGAGATTACGCGAATTTATGCTCAACGCAACAAGCTTAGCTGCAATGGGGACCATCGCCGACATTGTTGACCTGCGAGGTGAAAACAGGGTGCTGACAAGCTTCGGACTAAAGGCACTGCCGGAGTGCAAGCTTTCCGGCATACAGGCCCTGATTGAATCGGCCGGACTAACCGGGCATCGGCTCGATAGTTTCCACATCGGCTTTCGCCTTGCGCCAATGCTCAACGCGGCAGGGCGGATGGGACACGCTCGTTTAGCCGTGGAGTTGCTGACGTCCGAGAAGCTGATTCGCTCGATGCAAATAGCCGAATACCTCAAAGAGCAAAACAAACAGCGCCAGCAATATGAGCGAAAGATATTCAAGCAGGCCTGCGAAATGATAATTGAGCGAAACCTCCACCATCCCGATCGCAAAAGCATCGTCCTGGCGAACGAAAACTGGCACACCGGCGTAATAGGCATTGTCGCATCGAGAATAGTGGACAAATTCTATCGCCCGACAATTATGATTAACGCCGGCGCTGCCGAAAACGGCGTCGCTCAGGGTTCCGCCCGCTCAATCCACGGTTTTTGTTTGCTCAGCGCAATCAAGGCCTGCTCGCAGCACTTAATCAGCTTCGGCGGCCACAAAATGGCTGCCGGCGTAACTATCGAAACCGAAAAAATAGACCGGTTCGCAGCCGATTTCGAAGCCTATGCAAAAGAAAACCTGAACGAAAGCGATGTCACCGCCAAACTTTACATCGACGCGGTTGCTCCATTAGCTGAGTTTCGAAATGAGATGGTCAGCGAGCTGCAAATGCTCGGCCCCTTCGGTGAAGGTAATCCCAAACCGATTTTCGCAACAAAAGGCGTCCGTCTGGCCTCTCCGCCAAGAAGAGTCGGCTCGGGACGTGAGCATCTTCAGCTCGCGATAACCGACAACACAGCGGCTGTGCGCTGTATCGGCTTTAGGTTCGGAAAACTGGAAAAGAAGCTGCTCGAGCGCGAATTCTTCAACGTTGCCTATCAGCCGCAGCTCAATACATATAATGGTAACACCAACGTCGAATTCGTCCTCGCCGACATCCAGTTTGAATAAGGAACTATCTCAAAACTGTCACCTTGTCAATCTTGAACTGCCCCATCGTGTTGACCAGGTTGAGAAAGTCCTCGGGATTTCCGTTGCCGATAGCCAGGGCAATATGTCCGGCATCGTAGCCGCCTAAGCCGGCACCCTTAAAAGCCGCATCGAGACCAACCCACTTATCGCCGAGATAGACCTGTACCCAGGCGTGACCGCCGAACCCGTTCTGAAAAGTACTCCACTGAGACACGTAGGCTAAGCCCGTAACCACCTGGGCCGGAATCCCGACAGCCCGGCACAGCGCCGCAGCCAAAACGGCGTGTTCGCTGCAGTCGCCCTGTCTGCTGACCGCGACCTCAGCAGCCGAGGCATAGCCGACCGACAAGCTCTTGTCTGCAACGTAATCCGCCACGAAGGCCTCAATCCTGCGGGCCGCTTCGGCTGCGTCACTGGTATCTCCGACCGCCCGCCGGGCAAGGTCGATTATCACTTTTTGGCCGCTCTCTACATATCTTGTCGGCTCAAGGGCTTTGAGCACAGCCGGGTTGTTGCCTTTGTAAGGAAACCTCAACCCGCCCGGCGCAGCAACAGGCTCGACTGTCAGGATTATTGTGCCGCCACCGAGCTGTTCAACTTTTTGATTATCATTGGATGGAATCTTCAAATCGACCTCATCTGTCACAGGTCTTAAGTAATAAGTAATTGACCGGGCTGAACTGACATCACTCAATGGCTCAGGGCTGGCCATAAACATCTTGTCCACCACTTCAAGCACATCATTTTGGCCGAGTGCGAATTCTTTCGTGCAGGCGACTTGCTCAATAGTCATCCCCATTACAGGTGTAATGCTTTTTTGAAGCCGAAGCTTATCATCATAATATTCAGCGCTTATGAGTGAACCAATCTGCGCGGAACTTACGTTGCTCTGAACTTCAGTCAACGCAACCACACGGCCAAGCAGGTCAACGTTTTGTTTTGAGCCAACCTTTACCTCGACATCAACAACCTGCATCATACTTGGGTCAAACAATTTTGCGGTGTACGTGGTTCCTTCTGCAAGGCCATATTTCAAATGCAGCAGGCGCATCCCCTCGGACATCACCGCGCCGCTGGGCCAATCGAAATCTTCTTGCTGCTGGCCGGTCTTTACTGTTACCTTGCCCTGCTCATCAACCGTTCCTATCGTTTTCGTCACCATCATCCCCAATGCCTGTTCGAGCTCGAAGCCGAGTGGCTTACCATCGATTGTTTCGATAGTGATTGCTTTGGTCTTGACGCTAACCGACACTCCCATTCGGCTCAAGGTAATCTTAAGCTCCACAGAGGTGGTAACTTTATTACCGGCAACGGCACGGTTTTGGATGGCGTAACCGACCTTTTTGCCTTCCATGAAGAGGGCAAAGTACTCCGTTTCCTCCGGCTGGGCCTGCTCGGCTTCGGCCTTGACCGATACGGCCTCTTGTGCCGGTTTTTCCAGGACAGCCTGTTTGGCGGTAGTCTGCTCCGATAACTCTACTTTCGGCTTGGAAACTTCCTGTGGGGGTGGTGATTTCCTGCGGCAGCCCACGCCGGCCAAAATCACCGACACTAAACATATCCAAAGAAGATACTTAGTTTTCATAATCAAACTTCCCTTCTCAAATACTTTGAAGATATCTTTACATGATATTTCTCCGGCAAACGCCGGCGACTCTCATATTGCCGACGTCTGCTGAAATTTATGGCCGGATTATAACCCGTAAAGACAAATTCTCACCAGAATAATCCCGAATAATCATAAATAATCAGTATGGATACCAGATATAACCATAAGCTGCGTTTTTTATTACGGCAGTAATAACGCCATGGTTGAATTATCTGTTCTTTTGGCTAAAATACACAGAAATTTTGTTCTACGCAAAGTTATGAATTTTGACGAGCTGCTAAACCTGGTTTCTTCAGACGACGCGCTGAGTATTTGCGTCGATTCGCGTGCCATCGTTAAAGGTGATATTTTCGTAGCCGTTAAAGGTACTGTTTACGACGGCCACGACTTCATCAACCAGGCCATAGATAACGGTGCTGAATATATCGTTAGCCAAAAGGACAAATCGAGCATCGAGCATCGAGCATCGAGCATCGAAACCATAATCGTTGACGATTCCGCAGAAGCTGCAGCAGTTCTGGCCCAGGCACGCTGGGGCAATCCGTCCTCGCGACTAACGAACCTTGCGGTTACCGGCACAAACGGAAAGACCACCGTTGCTTATCTGGTTCGCTCATGTATCCAAAAGGCCGGCCAAAAGTGTGGCCTCCTTGGTACTGTCATTTACGATACCTGCTCTGGTGATAGCTGCGAGGCGGCCCTGACAACACCCGATTGTTTGACTATCGCAGCCGGACAGGAAGAAATGGTAAAAAACGCCGCAAAGTATATGGTAATCGAGGCCAGCAGCCACGCCCTTTCTCAAAACCGTCTGGCCGCTGTCAACTTCAAAGCCGCCGCTTTCACCAATCTATCCGGGGACCATCTGGATTATCATAAAACCAAAGAAGATTATTTAGCCGCCAAATCCAGACTTTTTTCTGCTCTTTCACCGGATGCGGTGGCGGTGTTGAATAAACAATCACCGGAAACCGAATCTATCGCCCGGCAAACCAAAGCCAAAATCTTATGGTATGCCACTAATGAGCCGGCGGATGTCACCGCTTATATTGAATCAATGGATATCAACGGAACGGTCTTCGCACTGGAATATGCCGACCAAACTTCAATTGTGAGGACTTCTTTGCCTGGTCTGTATAATGTCGGCAATTGCTTAGCGGCAGCCGGATTGTGCCTTGCAGCAGGCTTTGATTTGGAAACGATAGCTGCCGGTTTATCCGCTCAGCAAACAATACCAGGCCGATTAGAAAAAATCGATTGGCCGGGTGATTTTTCGGTGATCATTGATTACGCACACACCGACGATGCTCTGAGTAATGTTCTCTCGACACTAAAACCTCTCTGCTGGGGTAAGTTGCGGGTCGTTTTCGGCTGCGGCGGAGACAGAGACAGAACCAAACGCCCGCGTATGGCAAGGGTTGCTGAACAGTTAGTTGATTTTATAATCGTCACCAGCGACAATCCCCGAACCGAAAAGCCCGATGATATTATAAAAGACATAGTCGCTGGCTTTGAAAAAGGCCCGCCAATCAAACATGCTGATTTACAAGCGACGAGCGACGAGCGGCGAGCGATGAAGATAATTGAGCCGGACAGAAGGAAAGCCATTGAGCTGGCTATAGAATCCGCTGGCAAAGACGATATAGTGCTAATAGCGGGCAAAGGCCACGAAACCTACCAGATAATCGGAAAGCAAAAATTCGATTTCAACGATAAAAAAATCGCCAGCGAGTATCTTAAGAAACGGATTAGAAACGGCTAATTAGTATCTGTTGCGGAAAACAAAAACCGACGATGTCACCCCTGCGGAAGCAGGGGTCCAGAGCGAAAAAGCTGGATTCCCGCTTCCGCGGGAATGACAAATACTGTTTCCGCAACAGTAACTAATTAGCTTATAGCTAGCAAGAAGAGTGCTTACCGAAATATCTTCATCTATCTTCTCCCAATGTATTCCTATCCCGCTGCCGATAAGACACCAATCTTTTCTTTAGTAAAAGCCAATATTTCGCATATTTCTCTGCTTTTTCAACGTGTACATGCAGCAAAGCTATAATTTAACAAACAAAAGAAGATTTTGCAGTATATCTCGATTTAGGTAGAAACTTCCAAATAGGTTAATCATTGTTCTGAAGCCGAAAGAGCTTTGCAAATTTTCTTCGCAAGCCTCTCTGGTATCTCAGCATGTCGGGGAACCGCTTCAACATGGCCGGTTAGGGGATTACACCAAAGTGAATGTGAGTGTCCCTCGCGCTTGAGGAAACAGCCTTGTTTGCGAAGATGCTTCAAAAGGGCTTTAAGTTTCATTTGATCGTAACAACTTCACGTACTGCGTCTGATGGAACGCCGCGAAGCGCATCTTCACGCCGATCCTGCAGAATCAAATTGAGCGCATCAGATAAACTCTGTAGACACTCTTCTTTGGTACGGCCTTGTCCGTTCGCACCAGGAATTTCGGGACAGTAAGCTATAAACCAATCGCCGTCCCTTTCGATAATTGCCGTAAATTCATTATGCATCAGAAAACCTCCGATAGCACTTCATTTTATACAAGACAGGATACTCTACAATTGATACAAAGTCAAGCAGGTTGAAAAGCTGTGGGGTTGTGGAACTTCCAGGCCTTCCTGACCCATCCCATCAAGATGAAAGGCAATGGCCTCTTTCATATTTTTCTCCACTTCTTCCTTACTGGAGACGGCAGCAATACAGCCCGGTAAATCGGGAGAAAAAGCTGAATAACCGGTTTTTGTTTCTTCTATTATAACCAAGTATTTCATCAGCTTGCTCGTTTAGCTATGCATAGGCCAACTTTTTCACTTCTCTTTCTATACGACGTGAAAGCCTGTCTGTCTCTACATCCAAATCATAATCCATTTGAAGACCCAGCCAAAACTTGGGCGAATTGCCAAAATGCCGAGCTAAACGAAGTGCCGTGTCTGCCGTTATGCTCCTTTTGCCATGTACGATTTCATTTATTCTCCGAGGGGACACCCCTAAACATCGGCCAAGCTGATTTTGGCTTATGTCCAGAGGCTTTAAGAATTCTTCGAAAAGCACCTCGCCGGGATGTAAAGGAGGAATCTTGCTCTTTCCCATTTTTCTCACCTCAATGATAATCTGTAATTTCTACCTCTAAGGCATTATTATCTATCCACTTAAAACAAACTCGCCAGTGGTCATTATTCAAGAATCTCTTGAAATCGCATGTTTCCTGTGTATTTCCACGATCATAACGTGCGTTTGCAGCATACCATACAGGTTCTGTCTCACGTCTTTTACGAACCGTGCGCAAATGCTCGCGTGGCTTCTTCCGGAATCTCGATGGGAAGGAAAATATCTATAGGATAGAGATAATCTTCCCCGGATTCATCGATAACCCGAATTTGCCCATGAGCCTCAGCTTGAGTGTCTGGAACGCACTGATATATCTTACGTGCTTCCAATGAGACTGGATATTTCTCGTTGCTAATGCACAGAACATAATGTTGTGTATTCGATTTTGTGCTCATAATAATATTCTTTTAATCTTGATTTCTTTCCTGCCTACGCTACTGGCTTCGTACCAGTGAACCTCGGCTTTACAAATAGTCCCATCTGGTAACTTAACTTTTGCAATACCTTTGAGCTTACGCCAACGACCGGTTCCGTAGAACCTCCTTAATCTCTTGAGAACATGGATGGAGCTACCAACGGCAATTGTCTCTACATCGGTAATCTCACTTACGAATTCAAAATCCTTGACCATTTATAAAATTATAGCATAATTTCGTTGTATAGACAAGTATTTGTCTTATCGGAATTACTGAGTAAATTGTTGAAAAAAGCAAAATGAAGAAATTTTCGACAGCAGATTTAGCCAAGATAATAAAGGCCCATCCTACCGCGCCGGAACTCGCAATACGCAATACGCAATACGAAATACGAAATTTCACCGGTGTAAGTACCGACTCGCGGACTGCCAGGCCCGGCGCCTGCTTCTTTGCTATACCCGGCGAGAACTTCGATGGCCACGATTATGTAGCTGACGCTTTCGCAAAAGGCGCTGTCTGTGCCGTGGTCAGTAAAGACATCCCCGTCGGCAAACCGACCGATAAACCCATTCTTAAAGTTGAGGATACTATAAAAGCACTTGGCGACTTCGCCGGTGAATATCGCCGGCAATCCAGCTTCAAAGTGGTTGCCATAACAGGCTCAGCAGGCAAAACAACTACAAAGGAAATAGCTTATCATGCCTTAAGTCAATGTTTTCGAGTCTATCAGTCGCCTAAGAGTTTTAATAATAATATCGGCCTGCCCCTGACCCTGCTCGGCGCAGAGGCGGATGACCAGATCGTTATCGCCGAGCTCGGCAGCAATCATCCCGGCGAAATAGCTCACCTGACCGGCATCGCCGCCCCGGACATTGCGGTAGTAACTAATGTTCATCCGACCCACTTAGAAGGGTTTGGCGACCTGAAGACAATTATACAGGAGAAGTCATCTATCTCCGAAGGACTTACACCTGATGGTGTTTTTATAATCAACACTGACTTTGACCGGTTAGTCACTGCCTGCCGGACAAAAGGTACTAAATTCATAACATTCGGCAAATCAGACGGGGCTAATTACCAGGCAAGGAATGTTAGCTACGAAGCCTCATCCAGCCGGTTCACTGTCGATAGTACAGAAGTTTACTTACCGTTGGCCGGCCCGGGTAATGTCGAAAACGCGCTTGCCGCCTGGGCTGTTTGCAGCCAGCTTGGTCTGGCTATCGATGATTTCGCACAGGCTGTCAAGACCCTCTCACCCGCTTCTATGCGGGCCGAACTGCTGCAAATCGGGACGCTAACGGTATTGAATGATTGCTACAACGCAAACCCGGCCTCAATGAGAAACGCGCTGGATATATTGGCTGGTCTTGACCCAGCTCGAAATCGCAGGTTGGTTTTTATCTGCGGCGATATGGCTGAACTCGGACAGCAGACCGAGCGCCTGCACACTGAGCTGGGTACCTATATCGCACAGGCCAAAGTGCGACTGCTGGTAGCTGTCGGTAAGTTTGCGAAAATCACCACTGAGGCCGCAAAAAATACCGCAGAATACAATTCGCATTCCCACGAAGCGAAGTCCCTTAAAATAAAATGTTTCGAAGATACCATTTCGGCCTGTAATAATCTGCACGAATTCATAAAAGATTACGATATAATATTAGTGAAAGGTTCGCGCACTGCCAGACTGGAAATGGTCGTCGAGAAACTGAAAGAGCTTTATTCGTAACTCGATGCCGGTCCATTCTCCGTCCCGAGAAAATCGGGACTGCGAAGGATGAAATGCTTGAAACTCGTAACGAACACCGAGAATCAAGTATCGAGGAACGAGTATCAAGTATCAAGTATCGAGAATCGAGTATCAAGTATCGAGAATCGAGTATCGAAATGATATATCACCTGTTATGGTATTTGCGAGATGTTTTTACGCACCAGCTCGGCTTCTACGCCTATCAGAACGTGGTGTTTCGCTCGGTATCAGCCATCCTGACCAGCTTACTTATAGCCCTTATAATCGGCCCTAAAATCATTCGCTGGCTGATGCGCAAAAAAATCGGCGACCGGCCGGAGTTTCATCACGCCACCCTTAACGAGTTGACCAAAGAAAAGGCAAATACACCCACTATGGGCGGCCTGATTATAATTCTCTCAGCTGTCTCAACCACCTTATTATGGGCAAAGCTGAACAATCCCTTTGTTCAAAAGGCCATTGTGCTGGTGATATGGTTCGGTGCTCTGGGCGGCGTTGACGACTGGCTAAAACTCACCGTCGATGCCCGCCACCGAACCAGAAACGGATTAAAACCCTGGGAGAAGCTCATCTTTCAAATCGGTGGTGCAGTACTGATAGCGTCGTTTTTATATGCCGACTTTGTCAATATAGACGATGCCAAATTATTCTGGCTGCCGTTCTATAAGCATGGCCTGCCGTTAGCAAACTGGATGTTCATACTGGTAGCGATTTTTTACCTCTCGGCCACCAGCAATGCCGTCAACCTAACTGACGGTATGGATGGTTTGGCGGCTGGATGCGTAGGGATGGTCTCTCTGGTACTTGCAATTCTCTGCTTTGTTGCCTCTGAAACGATGTCACGAACCACTCCTGTTACCTGGGCAAGTTATCTTCTGCTGCCTGCTATACCCCAGTCCGGTGAGTTGAGCATCTTTTATTCGGCAATCTTAGGGGCCGTCCTCGGATTCTTGTGGTTCAACTGCCACCCCGCTCAGACCTTTATGGGTGATGTGGGCTCACTTCCATTAGGCGCCGCAATGGGATACGGTGCATTGGTAACAAGAAATGAAATCCTGCTTTTAATTATTGGCGGCGTATTCGTCATCGAACTTTGCAGCGTAGTATTGCAGGTTGGCTATTTCAAATACACCGGTGGCAAAAGGCTTTTTAGATGTGCCCCTATACATCACCATTTTCATCTGATTGGCTGGAGTGAGCCGCAGGTGGTAGTGCGTTTTTGGCTTTTAGCCGCCGCCTTTGCCGCTCTGGCTTTAGCTACACTAAAAATCCGATAATCTCTTAACGCAAAACTGTTTGTCCTATATTTAACCTAAATCAATGCCTAAATAAGAAAATCTCCACCCTAACCTCAAGTTTTCATCAACTTAAGCCGAATCTGTAGAATATCCTGACGCCCAAAAAGAGTGTAAAAAAGAGGAGTTAGCGATGCTCAGAGCAAGAGACGTTATGAGTACAAATGTAATTAGCGTGCAAAAAGATGCCCCGATATTTGAGGCTGTAAAGCTTCTGGTGGAAAATAACATCTCTGGCCTGCCTGTGGTCGAAGATGATATGACTTTGACGGGACTTCTCTCAGAAAAAGATGTTGTAGATTTGTTCTACGAAGGTGAACAGGCTGAGGATAAAACAGTTAGTGACTATATGACATATCCTGCGGTTTGTTTTGAAGACAACAATGCCCTGTTGAATGTCTGTAACTTTTTGGGAAAGAACATCTTTAGAAGGGTCCCGGTTACATCAGAGGGCAAGCTGGTTGGCATAATCAGCATACAGGATATCCTCAACTCTGTCCTTCAGCTAAGGCAGGAAAAAGTGGTCAGCACTAACTGATTAATTGGTGAGTGGTTAAATGGTTAATTGGTTAATTAACTACTCACCAATTAACCACTCACCAGTTAACTATTCTTCGCTATGGATTCGGACGTTCCTTCTGTAGCCTGTTGTGCCGTCGTCGGAGCTCATTTTGTCTAATTTTCTCTGTGCTAAAAAGATTTTGACAGCGGTAGTCCCACAAAACAAACCGACGACGAAGAATACTATAGAGGCAAGTATCGCAAACAAATCTCGCAGGATATAAACCAGAAATCCAAATCCGATTAGCAGCAATCCTGCGATAAAAAGTCCTGCCGCGAAGTTTCTGGATGCTTGAGAAATTGCATTTGTGTAGAACCGAAAACTCATATTCGTATCTCGAAAAGTGCCTAAAGTGACACGTAAGTGTCATCCTGAGGCGAAGCCGAAGGATCTGGCCAACGAAAAAGAGATTCTTCACTTCGCTGCGCTGCGTTCAGAATGACAGCAAAGCTGTCACTTTAGGCACTCTTGGCACTAAAGGTTTAATACATTCCACCGCCCGGCGGCGCCGGAGGCGTCTCTTTCTTTTCAGGAATCTCGCTGACTATCGCATCAGTCGTCAACAGCAGCGAAGCAATCGAGGCGCCGTTCTGCAGTGCTACCCTTTCGACCTTAGTCGGCACAATCACGCCGAACTTGGCCATATCACCGTATTGCTTGCGCAGCGCGTCGTAGCCGAAGTTCTTTTCCTTGCTGTCCATAACTTTCTGCGCCACAATTGAGCCGTCTAGTCCTGCGTTCTCAGCGATTTGCTTAATCGGTGCCACCAGCGCTCTTCGAACGATATCAACACCTATCTTTGCATCCCCGGAGGCCTTGACTTTATCCAGCGCCGGCAAAGCTCTTAGCATCGGCACGCCGCCTCCGGGCAGGATACCTTCTTCCACCGCCGCCCGACAGGCGTGCAGCGCATCTTCTACGCGCGCCTTCTTTTCCTTCATCTCCGCCTCAGTCGCAGCTCCAACATTAATCTGGGCCACGCCGCCGGCCAGCTTTGCCAATCTCTCCTGCAGTTTTTCGATATCATAATCGCTGGTCGAGTTATCAATCTCGTTCTTAAGTTGTTCGATTCTGCCTCTGATGGCTTCAGTGCTGCCGCCGCCTTCGATAATCGTGGTAGTGTCCTTGTCGATGGTGATGCGTTTGGCCCTGCCAAGCTGCCGCAGCTCGATGTTCTCCAACTTTAGCCCCAGGTCCTCGAAAATGGCCTCACCACCGGTCAGAGTGGCAATGTCACTAAGCAGTGCTTTTCGTCTGTCGCCGAAGCCGGGCGCTTTGACGGCAGCCACCTGCAGTATTCCCCGCAGTTTATTGACAACCAGTGTAGCCAGCGCCTCGCCCTCAACGTCTTCGGCGATGAGCAACAAAGGCTTGCCTTGTTGAGCCACCTTCTCAAGCAGTGGAACAAGCGATTTTACCGAGCTTATCTTCTTTTCGTGCACCAGAATATACGGCTTTTCCAGCACAACTGCCATATTCTCCAGGTTGTTAATAAAGTGTGGGCTCAGATAACCCTTGTCGAACTGCATCCCTTCAAGCAGATCAACTACCGTTTCCAGTGACTGGCCCTCTTCGACGGTGATAACGCCGTCTTTGCCGACCTTGTTCATTGCCTCAGCCAGCTTTTTGCCGATTTCCACGTCCTGGTTCGCCGAGCAGGTCGCCACCTGTTCGATTTGTTTGCTCGACTCGACGGGCGTGCTCATCTCGAACAGTTCGTCCACGATTGCATCGACCGCTTTTTCGATACCGCGTTTTACCTGCATGGCATTGGCGCCGGCCGTAATATTTTTAAGGCCTTCATTGAAGATGCTCTCAGCCAGAATCGTTGCGGTCGTTGTCCCGTCACCGGCCACACTGGATGTTTTTGACGCCACTTCCTTGACCATCTGTGCGCCCATATTCTCGTATGAATCTTCCAGTTCAATCTCCTTGGCCACCGTTACACCATCCTTGGTAACGCTCGGCGAACCGAATGATTTTTCCAAAACTACGTTTCTGCCGCACGGCCCAAGCGTAATCTTTACCGCCTTTGCTAGTTTGCTCACACCTTTTTGAATAGCCGTGCGGGCGTCAGTACCAAATGCCATCTTTTTTGCTGCCATAGCTTTCTTTCTCCTTTTCTATTGATTATCATTTTCTTTGCGTGCTTTCCTGTCTTTGTCGCTGATTTCTGCTTACTTTTCAATCACTGCCATAATATCCGACTCACTCATAATCAGATACTCTTTGCCGTCTATCTTTACTTCTGTCCCGGCGTAGCTCGTGAAAAGCACCATATCATCCTTTTTCACCTGCAATTTTCGTACAGTCCCATCGTCGAGCACTTTGCCGTCACCAGCGCTGATAATTTTGCCTCTTTGTGGTTTTTCTTTGGCGCTGTCCGGCAGGACTATACCGCCCGCTGTCTTGGTTTGGGCTTCGAGACGCTGAACAAGCACCTTATCTGCCAATGGTCGAATCTTCATTTCGTACTTACTCCTTTCAAAAAACTTCTTTAATCTTTTACTTCATTCATATTAGAAACGTTACACAATCCGTCTATCTATTTTTACTTTTGTTCGTGTTTTTCGGTTACTGTGCGAAAATGTCGCTGTTATACTTCTTAACAAACAATCTGTTCAATTGTTCCCGCAGAACACTCATATCAACCGGCTTGTCAATCACACTGAAAACATCAAGTCGAAGTGCCTTACCAAGCAAAGACTCGCCCGCAGTGCTGGCCAACAGAATACACGGCAGCAGTGGATAATCCATTCGAATAATCTTTATCGTCGCCAGCCCATTGGACTCTTCCGAGTCCATATCCACGATTGTCGTATGAATCCGTTTCCTCTCGATAATATTGACGAATTCTACCGCGTTCTCAGCCATCAGCAGATTAATGCCTCTTGGCCGAAATATATAGCGCAGCGCCTCCGGCCATGCCCAGTTCGCCTCACTGGCAAGTACGTTGATTTCTTCGAGTTTTGACAGATTCGACACCATATCTATTTATTCCTTTCTCAATCTGTGCAAATATCGTGCCAAATGCCTTTTTACACGACTATATTAGCGCAAGTACTTACTATGAACGAGGTTAAGATGTGAGGTCCGAGGCAGCCACCCCCTGCCAAAATCCCAGCTAAGACACTCTTCTCTGCCAACCTGACAGCCTTTGACAAACATTAAAATATTGAGCTTTGCTTTATCTAATTAGCAGGGAACTTCGTGCATTCTATTGAATTCCGTTGAAGCGCGTAACGCTCCGCATAACCGACGTGACTGTAGCGCAGCGGAAGACACGTCCGAGTTCATGCGATGGTTATACGGAG
>CAYQKF010000029.1:0-48075 GCA_964417935.1 uncultured Pirellulales bacterium | reverse complement strand
TGCCACAATGGCTAAGCAAAAGCAGGGCGAAATGGCCAACGGACTTGAATGACGTTGAGCTGAATCTCCTGTCGAATTGGCTTGAAGATAACAAAGGGGCTATTGAAACGCTCAGGCAAGGCTCAAGACGCTCTGGTTGCTGGAGCGAATACCAGAGTGATGAGACTGAATTGAGCAAAGCTCCTCTGACTACGGTCTCAATGGTTAGTGCCATTGTGGCTAATGCTATGGAAATTTTGCCGAGCTATAGACGTCTGGCATTTGCTTTGCAATGGCAGATTCGATATGAAGCGAACAACGGGGACATCGACAAAGCATTGAGTGACTCTGTTGCTCTGATGAGATTTGGCGATCATTTACTCGGCCACGGTTTGTTGATTGAGCAGTTAGTCGGCATTGCGATTGAGGCTCTCGCCCATAATGCGGTTTTTATGCTCCTGGACAGGATAGATGTGCCGGCGGATGTTTTGAAAAGCACTCAGGAAAAATTAGACAAGCAGTTCGGCAAGCAAGAGCCGGTTATCTCTCTGGAAGCGGAAAAAGTGTTTTGGTATGACGCAATTCAACGGACATTTACTGATGATGGAAAGGGTGGTGGCCGTATGCTGGCGCGTGGCATGGCCTATGTGGTCACCGATGATTGGAAGGAAAACCTGTGGAGATATGTTAGCTTCAGTTATCCGGACAGGCAAGAGGTAGTGGTTAACATTGACAAGTATTTTGAACGATTTGCTGAGATACTTGCTGAAACGCCATGGGAGTTGCGCGATGAGACTATAGACGACCAAGTTTGGAACGAAGTTCATATAACACCTCTTATGTTGAAGATCCAAACTCCTGCACATGAAAGAGTAAGTCAGATAGCCTGGCGAATGAAGACAGGCAGAGAGGCCTTATTGACGGTTCTTGCAGTCATGCGCTATGAGAAAGAGAAAGGCCGGTATCCGGCAAGCCTGGATGAACTGGTTGATGCAGGTAATTTGAAGAAATTACCGATGGATCCATACAGTGACGGCCCACTTGTTTATAGAAGGACGGATAGTGGATTTTTACTATATAGCTTCGGTATGAACCTCACAGACGATGGTGGTGAATTGGGTCTAGGTAGTCGAGGCACGCCGAGGATGTGGGCGGATAATGGTGATTGGGTTTTCTGGCCTGTGCCAAAACCACAGGTTAAGCAATAACGGCTATTAAGAAGATTACAGCCGGCAAAGAACCACTAAAAGAGCGGCGGGTGGCTTTGGGGATGGTTTATTGACGAGTATCGAGCATCAAGTATCGCGACAAGGAAATTCTTGAAATTCCATTTCACAGCCCATATCATATCCTTCGCAGTTTTTAAAATAAGACAGGTAGGGTGTGCAGAGCACACCAGTCAAAAAAAACTTTTTTACGGGAGGTAATTATGAGTTCTTCAGGATGTCCCTTACATTGTGACGCCCATCATGGGTGCACTCGACGTGATTTTATTCGCAGCTCGACGGCATTGCTGGCCGGCTCGTCGCTGCTAAACGGCTGCACGTCCCTGTCGCCGCAGAAAATAACAACCGGGCCGATACGACCGCATGGGCCGGCCTCAAAATATGTCCCAACAATTAAAGCGGCCTTTGTCCGGCGAAAAGAAGAATACGGGATGCGCTGGCCCGGAGCCGTCTATGACGGCCGGGCGGCTCGAAAAATGTACAGCCAAAAAATGATAAGTACGGCTAAGAAGCTCGGAGCTAAGTTTGCTCTTCGCAGCGAACCAATCTATAGTCTCGCTGAGGCTGAAGGCTGGATTGCAGAGGCCGAAGAAGAAAATGTCGATGGCCTTTTACTGGTCATGCTTGACCGCCAGGAACACTCCTGGCCAAGTGCCCGGAAAGTGGCTAATAGCGATATTCCTTCAATTATCTATTCACCGTTAGGTACGTCGTTTACAACCAACACGGTCCATCTGGCTGAGACAACCGGCTGTGTCGTCTATTCAACCAATGATTTCAGCCAGGCTGCTTACGGGATGAAGATGCTCTCTGCGGCTGCAAAAATGCGCCGAGCACGTTGCGTTGTGATAAAAGGTCGGCGTCGCTCGGAAGCGCCCCTTGCTGATACCGGCATTACAATGCGAGTCGTACCGGCAACGACATTTATCGAGCAGTACAACCAGACCGCTGATAGCAAAGAGATTCTTGCAATGGCTGACGATTATATTCGCCGGGCACGCAGGGTCACTGGGGCGACCCGGCAGGATGTAATTAACGGCGTAAAGAGCTATTACGTCGCCGGTAAGATTCTTGAAAACGAGCAGGCGGATGCAATAACGATGGATTGTCTCGGTGCCCTTGGCGGAATCGATGTGAGCCTGCCCTGCATCGCCTGGTCGCGGATGAATGATGAGGGCATACCCGCAGCCTGCGAGGCCGATTATGGCGCCGTCGCCTCACATATGATTGTGCAGTATTTGTTCGACCGTCCGGGATTTCAGCAGGACCCTGTGGCCGACACTTCCGACAACTCAATTATTGGTGCGCACTGCTGCTGCGCCACGAAGCTCAAGGGTTTCGACCAACCACCCGAACCGTTTGACCTCAAGCATCACCACGGCAACCGGGATGCGGTACCGCGCACTCTCTGGCGTAAGGGACAGCGGGTTACAAGTATCGACTTGCTGCCGGGCAAAGGGGACGGCACTTCCGACACCGATACGCCTTCGAAGGTATTGATTTCAGCCGGCACGGTCCTTGATAATATGGACGTCCCGCCAAGCGGCGGATGCGTCGTATCGGTCAAAGTCAAATTTGACGGCAGTCAGGAAGTGCTCAGCTTCCCCGGCTTCCACCAGATATTCTTCTACGGCGACTACAAAGACAAAATGAGGGATTTCTGCCAGTTATGTAATTTCGATGCACAAGTAGTTTAGAAGTTATTTGACCCTAAATTTATAGCATGCGACTAAAAATGAAATCGATAAAGCTCGTATGTTTGTTTTTGGCGTTAATGCTTCCTGTCGTTGGCTGCGAGAAGAAAGAACCTGAGCAGCCCGAGGAAGTTATAGCCGAGAGTAAAAAGCAGCGAGATAGACCAAGTAAATCTCTCCACTTAGCTGCGGCAGCAGGTGACATTGACCAGGTCAAATTACTCATTTCAAACGGCGCGGATATTAATGTAAGGGATAAAGACGGAGGAACGCCTTTGCACTTGGCCGCTCTCCGAGGACACAAGGAAGTAGCAGAATACCTTCTGGCTCAGGGCGTCGACATCAATGCAACCATGACAGTTCAGACAATTAAGGGTGTGACTCCACTACGCGAGGCGGTCAAGTCCGGTCACAAGGATGTGGTCGAATTGCTTATCGCCAGAGGTGCCGATGTCAACGCAAAAAGTACGTTGGACATGGCCGTTAGGTTGGGCCACAGGGAGGTGGTTGAACTACTTATCACCAATGGGGCAAATGTGAATGTAAAATATTTTGGTCGGACGCCCCTGTTCCAGGCAGCTCATTATGGCCATAAGGATATTGTAGAGCTGCTTATTGCCAGGGGCGCCGATGTCAACGCTAAGTGCAGCAACGATTGGACGCCCCTACACCGGGCATCTTGGAGTGTTGCGGAACTACTTATCGATAAGGGTGCTGATTTGAACGCTATGGACAAAGATGGCCAGAGTGTTGTTGATTTTGCCATAAACGACAGATGGACCAGCCGAATGGAGTTTGTCCAACTGTTTGTGTCCAAAGGCGCCCCGGTTTATATTCTAAAGCCTATCCATTTGGCCGCGTACTTGGGAAATTTGCCCCGTGTACGAAGTCTGGTCCAAGAAGGAATAGATGTGAATGCCAGGGACAAGATTGACTCTACACCTCTTCATTATGCTGCTCTCGAAGGGCAAGAGGAAGTGGCTCAATTCCTCATTTCCAATGGAGCCAATGTCAATGCGAAGGATAGAAACGGAGGGACGCCTTTGCATTTGGCAGCCCTCAGAGGACACAGGAACATAGCAGAACTGCTTCTGGACAGTGGTGCTGATTTCAACGCAACTATGAGCATCATTAGGCTGGGAATGCCAAGAACTAAAGTTTCAACACCTTTACATGAGACAGCCAGGTACGGCCACAAGGATGTGGCGGAGTTGCTTATTTCCAAAGGCGCAGATGTTAACGCAAAGGATGGGGACGGCAATACGACTTTACATTTAGCAGCTCTAAGAGGACGAAAAGACTTAGTGGAGCTGCTTATCGCCAAAGGCGCCGACGTTAACGTTAAAAGTGGGAGGAGCCGCTGGACCCCATTGCACTCAGCAGCACGCCAAAAAGATAAGGATATAGCAGAGCTACTTATCGACAGTGGTGCCGATGTCGACGCAAAAGATCTGAATAAATATACAGCCCTGCACACAGCGGCCGGAAGTAACCGCAGGAGCGTGGCAGAGCTGCTTGTCTCTAAAGGTGCTAGTATACATGCAAAGAACCGTCTAGGTGAGACACCTCTACACACCGCAGCAACATCCAACAGCAAAGATGTGGCGGAATTGCTCATTGCTAAAGGGGCGGATATCCAAGCAAGGGACTACCACGGTGGTACACCCCTGCACGAAGCCGCCGGAAGTTATAAAGAGCAAAAAGATGTAGCCGAACTGCTTCTCGACAAAGGCGTTGACGTCAACATAAAGGGCGAGGATGGCTGGACACCCTTGCATATAGCAGTTCAACAGGGCAATAGCGAAGTAGTGGAACTACTCATTCATAGAGGCGCCGATGTCAATGCAACCTTGAAACAACCGCTAATCTTGAGAATCCTGAAAGTTCGAAAAATACGGGCTGCGACGCCTCTGCACCAAGCGGCTTTGGCTGGTCACGAAGATGTAGCTCAGCTTCTTATCGCCCATGGGGCCGAGTCTAATAATACGATCGAGAACCTCCTGAGAACCGGTCCGACGCCACTGCATGAAGCTGCCGAGGAAGGTAACCTCAAGCGTGTCGAATCGCTTATCTCAAAAGGTCAAGATGTCAATGCTAAAGACAGGCAGGATTGGACGCCCCTGCACCGGGCGGCCATGCGGCGACAGAAGGACATAGCCGAACTCCTTCTCGACAAAGACGCCGATGTGAATGCTAAAGATAAAAGCGGCTGGACGCCAGTGATCTACGCCGTCTCACGTGGGGACAAAGAACTCGTGGAGCTTCTTCTCGCAAGAGGAGCCACCATATCAACTCCCCATGTTGCTGCCTTCATAGGAGATTTAGCCAAAGTTAAGAGTTTTCTTGACCAGGGCGCTGATGTAAATGCTCAAATCTGGCGTTATGGAACTGCTCTGCATTTTGCTGCAAATAAGGATTTGGCGGAACTGTTGATTACCCGCGGTGCAAATGTCGAAGCAAGGGATCACGAACACTGGACACCCCTACACCACGCGGCCAAGTGGGGCTACGAAGATGTTGTGCAAGTTCTCCTCGCCAGCGGTGCCGATGTCAATGCCAAAAGCTTTGGGAGCACTACACCGCTACAACTCGCGGTTTCCCGTAGCCACAAGGATGTGGTTGAGTTGCTTACTGCCAATGGCGCCAATGTCAACGTAAGGAACCAGTTTGGCTGGACACCGCTGCATTCTGCAGCCATTCGAGGTGATAAAAGCGTTCTGGAACTTTTGATTGCCTCCGGCGCTAATATTAACGTCAAGGACAAGGAGGGTCGGACTCTGTTGTCGTGGGCAAGAGACAAAAGACTTGACAAAATCGTTGAACTATTGCGCAAGCACGGAGCGAAGGAATGATTATTGATTATTGTTCTTTATTATTCTTTGCTACGCTCGGAATGACACTTTGTGTTTTGAGGTAGTTTTCTGGCGGTGCAATTGGGTGCTTTCAAACAGGAAATCTCTTTTAAGGATGGACAAAATGAAGCGCTATTTCAATCTTCTACAGTTTTCTACTATTTTTTCTTTGGTTTTGGCTTCTGTTTTATTCGCCCAGGCGGATGACTTCCGGGCTGTGCGGGCGGAGGTGGATTTTTCTAAAAAGCTGCGTGAATGGGATGGTTTCGGAGTGAACTACGTCGAGGTAGCCCAGACAATTGACTACAGCGAAGACCCGCAGGAATATGGCGGCTTTAGTCTGTTGACAGAGCAGCAGCGGCAAGAAATTATTGATATGATTTTTGGTGATGAGGGCTTAAAGCCGGGCATCGTCAAAATGTTCTATGACCCCTGGCATCAAAAACAGCCTGGCGAAAAATTCGACCATAAAACAACAACCAAATGGATGCGATACTTCGTGCGGCAAGGCCTTAGGAAAACTCGCGCTCGCGGCGACGATTTGACGATTATAACAACGCTCTATGGGCCGCCAACCTGGGCTACAAAGCAAAACTTTCTTCGTGGCCGGGACCTGGACCCGAAGCGCAAACGCGACCTGGCCAGATATATGATTGACTGGGTCAGGTTCTTACGGGAAGAAGAGGGTTTTCAGGTCAAGTATATCTCTTTACATAACGAAGGCGAAGATTGGATGCGTTGGCCGACTGATGGCAAATCCGGTAATATCGGCACAGGTCACGACTATAATATGTTCTGGCCGCCGCAGCAGGTTGTGGATTTCTTGAAATTTATGAGGCCGATGCTCGATAAGGTGGGCTTACAGGACGTCGGCATTACGCCCGGCGAATGTACCAACTGGTATCGTTTCAGCGGCTGGGGCTATGCCGATGCAATTGCCGATGACCCGGTCGCTCTGAAGAATCTCGGCCTTATTACTTCCCACGGTTTTTACGGCGGGAATTATGGCAGATGGTTTGGTGAGCATAGAAGCCTCGGCACCGATATCCTGCGTGCCAAACGTCCCGAGTTGCACGCCTGGGTTACTTCGACAAGCTGGAGCAAAATGGATGTGACCAACCTCAAGGAGATGCACGGCAATATCTACACCGCCAAGGTAAATGCCATCACACCGTGGGCCTGTATCCAGAGACCGCCAAAATGGGTCGGCGGCGACCCCAATCCGGGCACAGCCTTTAAGGTTTTTGAGGATGGCACTTACGAGGTAACACGCGGTTACTATTATTACAAGCAGTTCACCAGGGCGGGTCAACCCGGTATGGTGGTGGCGAGAACATTCGCTATGGATTCGGAAGTGGCGGTCATTGCATTCGCCCGAAATGCCACGAAAAATCCGGATGCCTTTGTACTTGTAAATATTGGTAATAAGGATAAACAGATTGCTGTAAAAGTTCTGGGAAGCGATAATAAGGTTTTCGATGCTTTCCGCACTACAGACGATAAAGACCGATACAAGCATATTGGCCGATTCAGGCTGAAAAATGATTTTATTAAATACAAAGCGCCGGCAAGGTCAGCAACGACATTTTTCGCAAAGTAGTTAGTCTCTTTGCATTCACAGTTCGATACAGCTTATTTCTGTACTGCCGGGCAGGACAGATAAAGACGATGTGCAAAATTCTGTTAGGCAACTGTCGGCAGGGCGGCGGTGTACAGTTTTTCGTCTTGTCTGGAAATAAAAAGCCGAGCAAGCTTTATGTGCTTGCTCGGATTGAATGCGACTAAAAAGTCTTTCGCAAAAGGAATTTTTATGCGTTTTGGTTTATAGTTCGCTGGGCTTTGCGCATACGTCGGCGGTTCTTTTCTGAGGGTTTTTCGTAATACGCCATTCTCTTCATATCTCTGATTAAGCCCTCTTTTTCGCACAGCTTCTTAAAACGTCGTATCATTTGCTGTACTGATTCGCCTGCCCGCGATCTAACTTTTAGCATAAAAAAACAAACCTTCCTCTACTTCTTATATCAGAAGCAGTCACAAAACAACAATATACATAATTCGTCAAAAATTGCTCGTTTCATTACTCTAAAGCAAATTTTCCACTTTTTCAAGCCAAAAAATGCTCACAGGTGGTTTTTGCATAAAAATGGTATTTTGCCCGATAAAATCCCGATATTCGCCGAAAAAAAGCTGTAAATTTGCCAAATTTTCGGGATTTCTTGAGAAATATTGGCAGATATGTTAAAATAAAATACTGTTCTTCTCCCAAAAAGTTGGTAGAAACAGCCGCCTTGCGGCAGGGATTTACCGCGTTGGAGCCTCCGGCATATTTTATAAAGGACGGCGCCGGATATAGATGCCGCCCGGAGCTTACCCCCGCGAAAGCGGGGACCGTGTGGCATCGCCAAGGCGCTCGCCTCGCTGCAGCGGAGTCTTATCCTCCTTGACGAGAAGCAGCATTAACAATATATATGCCGTTGGTATAAAGTGTTAAATCCAAAAGAGTTAAAGCTAAAATACAGTAAAATCAACCAACTTTATTGGATGAGAGCCTAAAATATTTGAATTGAATAATTCTCTGTGTCATTCCCGCGGAAGCGGGTATGTGTTTAGCCAGACAACTGAATCAGCAGTTTCCTGACGTGGCACGGGCTTGAAGCCCGTGAAAACACGGTCAAGATGGCCGTGCCACCAAGAAATCAACAGAGGCTAAACACATAAGAAGCGGGAATCCATACTATTGCCACGTTTTTGGATTCCTGTTACCTCCTGCCCGCTTTCGCGGGGATGAATTTACCCCTGCAAAAGCAGGGGCAGGCACAAGCTTCACAGGAATGACAGGCTATGTTATGCTCTTGTAAAAGCGGCACTTACGCCAAAGTTTGGCTAAAAATCGGTCGATTTAAGTAAAAAACAGGTAACCGCTCACAAGGTAATGTGTTGAATTTTGGCCATTTTACGTCATTGCGAGCGAGGCAGAGCCGAGTGTGGCAATCTCTGTGCTGCGAAAATTTGAGATTGCTTCGGCCTAAAGGCCTCGCAATGACACAAAATCGCCGTTTTGCCCCAGTGAACGGTTACACAAACAGCGATTTTGGAGGTATATTGTAGTTGGAGAAATTGCGTCAGACTCTAAGAGTCAGAAAAGAACGGGCGATTCTGGTCGCCGCTTTCCTCCGCGCCCCCGATGGGCCGGACGATTTGGCTGAACTTACAGCCTTAGCTGAAAGTGCCGGCGCCGTTGTCGTGGACAGATTTCAGCAGAAAATCCGCAAGACAAATCCCGCCACCTACATAGGTAAGGGTAAAGCCAACGAGCTTGCCGGTAGAGTCAGGCGATTCAAAGCCGACGTTGTGATATTTGATAATGACCTTTCCCCCGCCCAAATTCGGGAGCTTGAAGAGATTATCAAAATCAAGGTGCTCGACCGCAGCGAGCTGATTTTGGACATATTCGCCACGAGGGCAAAGACCAGACAGGCCAAACTCCAGGTCGAATTAGCCCAGCTGGAATATACATATCCCCGGTTGGCCCGTATGTGGTCGCACTTAGACAGTGTAGCAGGGGCAGGCGGAGCAACCGCTGCCGGTGCGGTCGGCGGTATCGGCACCAGAGGCCCGGGCGAACAGCAGCTGGAAATCGACCGGCGATTAGTCAGCAAAAGAATCACCGAGCTAAAACGCGAACTTGTGAATATCGACAGGCGCAGGATTCGCGAGATTAACGCTCGAAAGGGATTATTCAAAATCTGCCTCGTCGGCTATACCAATGCGGGCAAAAGCACGCTCCTGAACACACTTACCGATGCGGGGGTCCTTGTCGAGGACAGACTCTTTGCAACGCTGGATACGCGAACAAGAAAATGGACGCCGAGAAGAGGCGCCGATGTGGTGGTCAGCGATACAATTGGTTTTGTGAAAAATTTGCCGCATCAATTGGTCGCCTCGTTCAAGGCAACGCTCGAAGAGGCCGTCAATGCGGATTTGCTCCTGCATATCGTGGATGTGGCCAGTCCTGATGCGCTACAGCAAATCGAATCTGTAAATAACGTTTTGAAAGAGATTGGCTGCGGCCAAAAACCGATTTTGGAAGTGTTTAACAAAGTCGATATTGTCAGAAGAATCGGCGAGCTTGAGATGCTCCAGACGCTTTTTCCCGATGCGGTATGTATATCAGCCAAGACTGGCTACGGCTTGGAGGAATTAAACGAAGCGGTCGCCGCAAGGTACAAAGGCACTGAGCTTCTGCTTCGGGTCGCCAGCAGCCAATCAAACGGCAAGGTCCAGAGCTTCCTGCGGGCGCACGGCCAAATTCTAAATGAGCAATACCAGGACAGCTCCGTTCTTATTGACGCCAAGCTCGGCCGAAACCAGCTCCCCGACCTAAAACGACTACACCCGGAAAACATCGTTATAATTGACTAATGACGATTGACTATTGATTATTGATAAGTTCGTGACTCGTGGCTCTCATTTTCAATTTGATGTCAAGCGTTCCTTGTTCGATATTCGATATTTTGTGTTTGTTGTTCGATTACAATCAATCGCAGGAAAAATGCTTATACGTAAAGCGCGTACGCCAGTACTTTTCTACCGAAAAGTAAGGCCTGGGTATTTATACGCGCTTTACGTACGTGACAACAAAAAAAACTCCAAGTTTAAATACTAAAAATTCATGAGCGGCCGAGCTGACTTGCGACTTCCAACGTAAGATTTCAGACATCGAACATCCGACAGCTCGCAATTGACCTAATCTTTACTTGACGGGGGCAGTTACCATCTGTTATACTAATTATCATAAGGAAATGGGAAAAGCCGTTGATTGCCCTGTTATACAAAAAATGGGGGACTGGAGGATATGAGAATAACGACATCGAGAACTTCACGAATTTTGCGGATAATGCCTTTGATGATTGCAGTTTGCTTTGTCGGCATACCAGCTCAAGCACAATATGGTGGGGGCAATGACACAATAGATTTGGCCGAGACGAGCACCTACGTATTCCTTTCCGGCCAAAGTACTGTGGTTCAGACCGGTGGGATTGCCGGCGTCCACTGGACCTATTCGGTCGAAGGACTGTTCCAGCTTACTGTTGATCCGAACGCAGGCACTGCTTCATTTGCCCATGTCGATGCGAATGCGACAGACGACAGCCCATTGCGACGTACCCTGGACCCCAACGAGGTATTCGGTATGACCTCGCTTGTCGGCGAGTTCCTTGACGATAGGACAATCTCGTTTACGGGCAAAGCCGACGACGGCAGCGATGTTCACATCACGGTGAATATCGAGGATGATCTGGCATACCTTGTCGGCGAGACTATCCCACCGCCCAACAGTGCCGATTTCTTCCTGTTCAGCCTCGATGGGGTTGCCCAGAGAAAATACAGTGGCGGAAGTGGAGAACCTAATGATCCGTACCGAATCGCTACGGCAGAGGATTTGATGCTGCTTGGTGACAGTCCCGACGATTACGATAAGCACTTTATCCTGACAGCCGACATCGACCTGGACCCTAATCTGCCCGACTGTAAAGTCTTTGACAGGGCTGTTATTGCTCCTGATTTGGATCCCAATGATGCGTACTCTATGTTTCAGGGAACTTCTTTTATGGGTGTCTTTAACGGCGATGGCCACAAGATATTGCATCTAACGATCGAAGGCGAGAGTTACCTGGGTCTGTTCGGAAAATTAGATTCAGAAGCCCGGATCTTTCAAATGTTCTTAGAAGCAGTAGATATCAAAGGAGCCGAACGTATTATTGGCAGCCTTGTTGGGAATAGCCATGGGATCCTGAGCCAATGTTACAGCACCGGTGTGGTTAGCGGAGATATTGCTGTCGGCGGTCTCGTTGGCGGTAATGACGGTAGCATCGCCAAGAGTTACAGTACAGGTATATTCACAGGAGATGACAAAGTCGGCGGCCTCGTGGGAGATAATGGGTACGGGGGTAGCATAACCGAAAGCTACAGCACCGGGATGGTCAATGGGAATTGGTATGTCGGCGGCCTTGTGGGAAGTAACCGCGATACTATTACACATTGTTACAGCCTCGCAGATGTCGAGGGCGAGGACTGCATTGGTGGTCTCGTCGGAATAAATGGAATGTTGGGCCCTATTCAGCCGCATTACTTCTATGGAATCATCTCCAATTCTTACTCTGCAGGACTAGTTGTCGGGACACATTCCGCCGGGGGACTGGTTAGTTACAATGCTGTCGGCGAAATCACCAATTCTTTTTGGGACATCCAGACCTCAGACCAGAGTACCAGTGCTGGCGGTACAGGTCTTACTACCGTCGAGATGCAGACCGCCAGCACATTCCTGGAAGCCGGCTGGGACTTCATCGACGAGAGCGTAAATGGAACCGAGGATATCTGGAGCATCTGTGAGGAGACGAATTATCCGAGGCTGGTCTGGCAAATCCCGGCAGGCGATTTTGTCTGTCCGGATGGCATCACGATAGAAGATTTTGTGTTTTTCATAGAGCACTGGCGGGATGATAACTGCGATTTAAGCAATGATTATTGTCAGGGTACAGACCTTGACTTCTCCGGTACAGTCGATGAAGCCGACCTTGAAATCCTTATTGAAAACTGGCTGGCAGGTGGCAATTGACTATTGTTGATTTTGAGATTGCTTCGTCACTTCGTTCCTCGCAATGACTTTTTTAATAGATTCCTCGACTACGCTCAGGGCAGGCTTTCTACGCTCGGAGTGACGACGCAGTGAATTGCGGGTTAAATATGAATTTGTAACGTCGCCGTTCCGGCGACGGCTAAACAATCCTGTAATAAATTGGGGTGAAGGAAAACCCCCAGTGAAACTGGGGGCTAAACATTATACGAAAGCCCGCGCTTACGCTTGGGCCTCTGTTAAATGATAATTGATTCCGCCAAAAGACGGCGGGTCTGCGATATTGGGACGGAAAGCAAAGGAATATCGAATCCTTCGACCCCTTTGGCCATGCTCAGGGCAGGCGGTTAAGAATAAAGCGTACCTCACGTTTGCACCCCCGCTTAAGACATGCAGGGACAGGCGGCAGTGGCCTAATAGGAGAGGGTAGGCACACTTAAGAATAACCTTGCAATGAATTGGGGGGGATAAAAATGGATTTGTAACGTCGCCGTTCCGGCGACGGCTAAACAATCCGGTAATAAATTGGGGTGAAGGAAAACCCCCAGTGAAACTGGGGGCTAAATATGGATTATTTGGATGGAAAGTTGAGGACCGCAAATTCGCCGAAGTATTTTTTGGCGGCGGCATCATAGGCTTTGGCTGCCTGCTTCTGGTTATCGAAGCAGCCGAGATACATCGTCTTTCCGTTGACGGTCAGCATCGCTTTCCAGGGTTGGCCTCGTTTGTTCCGGGAGACACCTTTGTACTTGGAGAGGCTTTTTGGTCTGCGCTTACGGCTGTTCCAGCAATTCTGCTGGCGTGTGGCAGACCTTAGGTTCGCCTTGCGGTTATCGAGGCTGTTGCCGTTGATGTGGTCGCATTCCAGTCCTTCGGGAGTATGGGCTACTTCGCGGTGCATGCGATAAGACTTTCGCTTACCGCTTGTCTTGCACAACTCGGATCGGACGGCGTAGAATTTGGTATAGACTCTCGAGGTGGTCCATTTGTGCTTGCTGAGCCAGTAAAAATCGTCCGGGTCAACGATGGCGTATTTACCCTGCGTCAAAGGTATGCGTCTGAAGGCATAGCCGTAGCGAATCCGCCGATATAAGAGCACGGGAAGAACTAATATACGTTCGAGACGGTTAGGGATGTTGATTATAATCTGAATTGTTGAGCCCTTTGATGGGTGTGAAGCACGAAATCCGAAATCCGAAACAATATGGATACATACGCTTCTCTGTAAGGAGTCCTTAGGACTAACAGGCGTATAGAAATTCAAAATCCTGAATTTTCAAAACAGGGTTTTCGGGTGGGGTGGCCCGAAATCAGAGTTACTTTTAAAGTAGCCCCTCCTTCGTCTGCCCCTTCGACTCCGCTCAGGGCTGCGGCTAATTCAGGACAGGCTCTATAATTAGAGCTACCTGCGCATTTGATGCGAAAAAAGTGGTTCCCGGGATGAAAACTGGTGAGCTAACTCGTTGTCAGAAAAGAAGTAAAAAAATTTTTGCTTTTTTCAATTTTTACCTCTGGGTACCTGCGCATTTGGTCGAAAATCGTGTCGTTCGATACCCGCGGTCTTTTGTGGAATCTCCTCTTTCTGCTCGACTTTTTCCCCGCCAGCCACAAGCGGGGATTTGGGTGTGGTGATGGTGAGACCAAAGACTGATTCTAAGTGATGGACGTTCACAAAACAGGCTGGATTTGTGCGGCTGGTTCAGGTAGAATACATATAATGACTGAGACAAGGATAACATGCTTGGACAAAGATGGCGTGGGGGATTCTGGATAAGAGCACTCGCTCAGGAGGTTTTGTATGCGAAGACGTGACTTTCTAAAGGCTGCTGGAGCAGCGATGACATTCTGCATAACGACCGAGACCAAGGGGCTTTCTCGCAAGATAGATACCGCCCGTACCATAGAATACCTACGGTCGCTAATGCCCAGTCATGAGCAGGTCCATAATTTCATCCACGGTCGGCAGGGTCCGGAGAAACTCAGTCGCAATCAAGGCTGGACATTTGATTCCGACCTGGGCTGGGTACTCTGTGATTCCATCCGGCCTCGCAGCGTGGATGGCTCCAAGGGTTTCTATAGCTACGAAACCGATGGGGCCCGCAAGGTCGTCAACTTTCCCGATAAGCCCAGCCGTATTCATACTTACGGTAACAGCTTCACACACTGCGACCAGGTCAGCGATGGTGAAACCTGGCAGGAATACCTGGCGGCACATCTGCGAGAGCCGATACGTAACTATGGTGTGGGCGGCTACAGCGTCTATCAAGCCTTTCGCCGCATGCTTAAGGTCGAAAAGGAAAATGGGGCAGAATATATCATCCTTAACATTTGGGATGACGACCACTTTCGCAACCTGGACTCATGGCGGTCGATCCGCTTCGGCCATCGTACATCATGCGGCTTTACCCTGCCTTATTTGCAGGTAAATGTACAACAAGACCGGTGCAAGCAGATAGAGAATATTTGCCGTAAACCAGAAGATGTTTATAAACTTTGCGATGAAGATTTCATCTGGCAAAGGTTCAAGGATGACCCAGTGCTGCAACTGGTGTTGGCTACCCGGTCCGATGAGAATGTCTCACAAAAGCTGGTCAAGCTTGTTGCAGATAGCTTTGGAGTAGCCGATAGGACAAACACCGACACCAAAGCCGCTCAAAGGATTAGGAAAATACACACTGAAGCAGCGCTTTATGCCACTAAGAACATTGTTACCTGGACAGAACAGTTCGTAAAAAAAACCGGTAAGAAACTAATGGTAATCCTTTCATTTGGCCAGGGCAATATTGCCAAAGAGTTGCGAGGCATGTCACGATTTGATGAGAGTTTTGTCAATTGGCTCAAAGATAAGCCCTACCCAGTGATTGACATGCGTGATTTTTTCCGCGGCGATTACGCGAGATTCAAAGTAGATGTCAACACCTATCTCAAACGATACTACATCGGCCACCACAATCCGGCTGGTAACTTCTTTACTGCATGGGCGATCAAAAATCGGGTAGCTGAGTGGCTTGACCCACCACCGGTGCCGTATTGGTGAAATGATATGTTCGGGCAGGTTTAACTCATAGGGGAATCGGCGTTTTAATTGCAGAAGGAGGCAACGTCGTTATGCACAAATCAATGGGATTTACCCCGTTAGAAATTGAGATTCCTGATCGGAAAAGAGGAAGATTTCTAACGGGTCCCGTTAGAAAAAAGTTCTCTAACGGGGCGGGATTTACCTTAATCGAGCTTTTGGTGGTGATTGCCATTATAGCATTGTTGATGGCCATATTGTTGCCGGCGCTCCGGGTAGCAAGGGAAACTGCCTCGGGGGCGGTCTGTTTGAACAACCATAGAAGTCTTGTCATAGGATGGATTATGTATGCCAACGACAACGACGGCGTGCTGATGTGCAATGGGGCCTGCTATGATAATGCGGATGACAATAGCCCGTGGGTTCACCGGCCCAAGGATATTGCCGGAAGCAATCTATCCTATAATCCGGCACCAGCGACCATCACGAATGAGGACCGCTATCGGGGGCTCCAGCAGGGGACGATGTGGCAGTACGTTAAGGATGTGGACGTCTATCACTGTCCGGGTGACAATCGCAAAAGTACAAGGCGACCTCCGCGTGATTGTTTTCGCAGCTATTCCATCTCCTACGCCTTCGGTGCGCTTCGCGCTAAAGACCTTACTCCTCGCGGCGGGTATCAATACTATAGAAAAATGCAGGAGGTTAAAGATGCGCCGCGATACTATGTCTTTGTCGAGGAGGAACATAACGGCAGTCGCTATGGGGAAAACGAGGGGGGATGGCATTTGCCTTTTGGCGGCGGTGGAAATCGCATAGCTAACCCGGGTAGCTGGAACTTCTACGATCCTCTGGCCTCCTACCACAATAAATCCAGCACGTTTGGCTTTGCCGACGGCCACGCGGACAGGCGCAGATGGATGGATAAACGGACCCTCGAATTCATTAGGAGAAATGCTGAAGACCCATCTTCTCATTCCGGAATAACGACACCTTCACCCGACAATGAAGATCTCCAGTGGCTGCTGGAGCATTTTATCGAAAGAAAGCGTGTCAATTGATTGCCCTGGCTTTTCCTTGATACCCCTGGACTTGACTTTGGCCATTTTGGCAAGCTAAACGCGCAGCCACGGCAGCTCAACAGGAAAATCCTTAGTTCGTAAATATCCAAACCTACTACGCTGTTACTGCTCGGCTTGGGTGGAGTGGTGGTGAGAACAAAACGCCGAGGCCTGTTTATCGTGTTAGACAATTCGTTTTCAAGCTAAAAAAAATTTAAGGTATAAATCAGGTCTGGAGGCCTTTATATTTGAAGGCTGTTCTTGTACTGCCGGAATGTCAGTGGGTCTTTTGGAAGCGTGGGGAAGGTTGCTTGAATTTAATTGAGTCTGTTAATCTGGCTCTATCACCCCAGTACGTATAACCGGCAAATTGATAGTTATTAAGTACTTCATCGTTGCGGATGTAAGTAAGATAGATGTAAGCCGGTCTCATACTGTCAAATGCTCTGTTTCTGAATATGATGTTTTCTACATCGCCCCAGCTCGGGTCAAAAGGAACCCAGCCGTACTTTTGCAGATAGACCTCCGCCCAATGGTGTTTTGATGAATTGGTATCGAATCGCACCATATAGCCTGTAGCGACTCTGGCAGGAATGTTCTTTGCCCTACATATAGCAACGAACAGGTCAGAGTATTCGGAACAATCACCTTTTTTCTGCTGGAGAGCTTTGACTGCGCCCCAGTCTTTTCTGCCGTGGAGTGTGTACTCCAAACTATCAATGACATAGTTATATATGTTTTTCACTATGTCTATTTCTGTTTGACCATCTATGTTTTTTGCGATTTGTTGTATTTGTGGGTGGTATTTTTCTATATGCTTTTCCTGCTTTAGAAAGTCCTTGAACCCAGGGCTTTCGGAAAGGTCTTGTTCGCGTTTTTCTCTCGCAGTGAGCAGGTCATATCTGAGCAATTCGGCCCTGATACTTATTTTTACCTTCATTCGCTTGTCAGGCTTGATAAAGACAAACTCAGCGTAGCGGTTTCCATTTTCGTGGAAAACTCTTGATGGCTTTGGAGAGTACTTTATGCCTAAAATCTTCTGTCTGCCTGGTATAGTCCTTGGAAGTACGACAATGAAACTTATCCTGAAAGTTTCTCCGGGCACGAAGAAATCATAAGATAAGTCTAACTCTACTGTATTATTTTGGATTGTTGTTTTCTTTGGCGGGCTTACATCAGCCAGAGATACCGAACCAATTAACAACGACACCAGAAATAATTTTCGCAACTTCATTGAGTTTTCCTGAGAGGATTATCAGCATCAATTAACTGAGAGAAACTATGTACCTTGAGATATAATACAGCAAATGTGCCGGCTGTGCAACCCCATGTGGCATTCCGAATTAAACTGTGTACTTTCTTTAGCCATGATGCCCGTCCTTCGCAGTAGCCCTGGTACGGATGGTGGAAACACTTCCTTACTTATCAATTCTGATACAAGCATTTATACGGCATTTCCGTTGGAGAAGTTCATCTCCGCCAGTCAATAACCGCATATAAATATAATGATTTGACAACGGCCGGGGCTTTGGTATAATCGTATCGACTCGTGATCATCGAGGTATTGTCCATTTTAATTGAATAATGGAGGATTTGAGCATGAATCGTCAATCAGTAACGCGGCGTGATTTTCTAAAGACATCAGCGATTACGGCGGGGGCTGTGGCGTTGCCTTATTTTGTCCCGGCCTCGGCGTTGGGAGCGGAGGGGGTAAGCCCATCGGACAAGATAGTAATCGGGTACTGGGGCACCGGCAGCATGGGTTCGGGGCACGTCAGGGCCTTTACGGGTAAGTCGGATGTTCAGGCCGTTGCGGTTTGTGACGTCAACCGCGCGGGGACGAACTATGCAGGAAATCGTCTGGCCGGCCGTGAACCAAATGTGAAGGTCGTTGAAGACATGTACGCCAAACAGAAGGGGGTGGCCTCGTATAAGAGCGTCAAGGGATACAGCGACTTCCGTGAATTTCTGCAACACAAGGGCCTGGATGCGGTCGTCATCGCTCTGCCGGATCACTGGCACGCCCTGGCGGCGGTTGCGGCAGCGAAGGCAGGTCTGGACATGTATAGCGAAAAGCCCATGGCTCGAACGATATACGAAGCACGGGAGATGGTAAAGGCAGTGCGTCGGTATGGCCGGGTTTTCCAGACGGGCAGCCAGCAGCGCTCGGATAGGCGTTTCCGCCACGCCTGCGAACTTGCCCGTAACGGGTACCTGGGCGAGCTCAAAGAAGTGTATGCGAAGGTGCGCAGCATCTCTCGTCCGTGTCCTTTCGGGGGCGAGCCTGTGCCGGAGGGATTTGATTTCGATATGTGGCTGGGTTCGGCACCGGAGGCGAGCTACCATCCGAAGCGCGTCAGCGGCAGCTATGACTGCTTCGGCACTGCGTGGCGGTCCTGGCGTGAGTATTCCGCAGGTCATATCACCGACTGGGGGGCTCATCATTTTGACATTGCCCAATGGGGTATGGGCATGGATGGGGATGGACCGGTTGAGATTACGCCCGGTAGCGGCCCCAACGCCGATGGTCTTACGTTCCGATACGCCAATGGGATTCCACTGATCAAGGAGCGCGGCCCGCATGATGGCGATGTGCAGTTCATCGGCGACAAAGGCTGGGTGGGGGTGAGCCGGGGCAGGATATGGGCGTCTTCCGAGAGTCTGCTGACGCTCAGGATGAAGCCCAATGACGTGCACCTCTACGAGAACACGGATCATCGACAGGACTTTCTGAACTGTGTTCGTAGTCGCAAGCGTCCCATCTGCGATGTCGAGATCGGGTGCAGCTCGGTGACGATTTGCCTGCTGGGGGAGATTGTTACGCGTTTGAATCGGCCCTTGAAGTGGGACCCGAAGCGCTGGCGATTCGTGAATGACCGCGAGGCCGAAAGTCTTGTGAGTCGGCCGATGCGCAGCCCGTGGGTTCTGTAGGACCAGGTCTGCCCTGTTACGGGGGCACGCAAACGCAGAACACTGTAAATTATCTACTCGGCTTAGGTGCGGTGGTGGTGAGAAAAAAATATATTTGCTAAAAACCTGATTTTTCAGGCTCAATTCGCTGTTTCTAAAAAAAGATATTCTTTTTTTAGCATTTTTTTCTTGACATTCTTATCGCATTCAGACATTTTGTTGTGAGAGGATGAGGGTGAGTAAGCTTGTCTTATTTGCCTCTATAGATTCCATCCCTGTGATAACTCGTTTTTTGAACGCCCAATGTCGCTGAAGCGTAAACGGAAAGGAGGTTAATTATTGCGCCAGTGTAATGAAGCTTTATCTTGCAAAAAAATCATATTTTGTTTTGAAAGAACGAAAGACAGTCAGGAGGAATCAAAATGAAAAGAATATTTATTATTGCCTGCACATTGTTTTCTTTCACAAACGCATGGGCAGTCATTACCGAGGTGCATGATGAAGCAACTTGGCAAAGCATTTTTCCCCAAATCAATGTGGCGGATTTCGAAGGCTTTCTCGGCCCAGTTACTAACCAATATCAGGGTGTTACCTTCTCAGGTTTCAACGGTGGGTCCCCCGCAGCTACTGAAATAGTTCCTCTTCGTGGGTCCAACTCCATGCTTATCAAACCTTGGAGTGTTGGTGGCGGAGGTTGGGCAATCGATTTCCATGCCCCGGTTAATGGTGTTGCTTTCTGGGCTTATGATGTTCAATTCTCAGGATCGACAATATGCCTTTTAACATCGTCCAACGAAGTAATCGATACTTTCGATATTTTGGAGTCTGGCGTTGGGCATGGTGAGTACATATACGGATTCAACGGCTACATTTCCGATAAGTCCGACATTGCCCGTATTGAACTATCTATAATTGATAACGACGCAGTTTGTTTTGACGATGTTCAGTACCCCGCTACAATCCCCGCTCCCGGCGCGATGTTGCTTGGCGGCATCGGTGCGGGCCTTGTCGGCTGGTTGCGCAGACGCAGAACGCTGTGAATTATCAGCTTGGCTTGCCCCGCACTAATTAGGCGTCCCCAGCACCAAAAGAGTTTCGGCTCTCGCCGTTTTGGTGCTGGACAGTTGGTGCGGGGCTTGAGTGCTATTTTATACTTACTCTTCTTTGTCTTTTTTACCGTCCAGCAGTCCACCGAGACCTTTGAGAAGGTCCTCGGGTTTCTTCAAGGCATCTTTAATTTCCTCAGGGACTTTATCGCCGAGCTTTTCGTCGATTTGTTTTCCGAGCCGACTATCAATTTCGTTGGCAAGTCTTTCTTTTCCTGCCTGGACGAGTGCCTTTTTGAGTTCATCCGTCAGGCCCTTTACATCAAATACGAGACGTGGTTCGGTAGCAGGCCCGACAACTCGTATTGTCGTTTTGAGCTCATTTAGAGCATCGAACGCCTGGGAAGTTGTATCGGGGCCTAAGCCTAAGACTCCTTTTCCCTGGCCTTTGGCTTTGAGGTTACTGATAGATATGTCCACGGTCAGGTCAACAGATTCATTCGTTGCTATCCCGCTGAACTGACCAGAAGCAACACCTGATTCGAACATCAGGCCTGCATTGCTGCTAAGGCCTGATTGAATCTTTGCCAGGTCGAAGCTGTCAAACTTTCCGGAGAGTTTTGGGACCCGGTCTTTTGAGCTGTAGTCGATTGTAACGTTTATAGAGGCAGATGTATCGTGTGACTTCATTTCGAATGTGACAGGCAGTTTGGCTGTCTTTGGAGAATCGCTCAGGTTTGTCAACAGAACTTTGCTGTTGCCAAAGATTAGCGATGGTATTTGAACGTTGTCAAGTATGGCTCTTTTAGCCATTATTCGGGGCGAGGCCGGCACCACAGCTTTGGCCTTAAGATAATCAAGATACTTTTGTGGTATCTGTTTCGGCTGAGTCGCGGTCTTTTTGTCTTCGGCCTTCGGCAGCCACTTGCGGAGTTTTTGCAGCTTTTCTTTAAGGGCTTTGGCATCTTTGAAATACGTATCGAGCTTGCTAAGATCGATATTTTCGAGCTTAAAATCACACGGGTCAAATATGGGGGGCTTTTCCCGGGCATCAGGTTCGGCAATACTGCCCGGCGTCGAGCGCTTCTGGTTGAATTTGATATTGGAGAGCTCGACTTGCTCCATTACCAGCTTGCCCAGAGACAGGTTATACAAGCTTGCATCTGCAGCGATTTTCTCTATTGAGACTTGATTGTTTTGAGGATTCTGGGGGTCAGTAACCTGTATTCCCGAGGCTGAGACGGAACCTGTAAGGGCAGAGAGATTGAGGTTTTCGAGATTCACCTCGGCTCCATTGGCCTGAGTCATTTTGCTGGAGGCATAATCTCTGATTGTGCTGTCTTTGATTACGTTTGTTGCAATCACTGATACAACAAGAACCAGAACAGCCAAGGCTACTCCTGCTTTGCGGACGTACTTTTTCTTTGCGGTGAAGAGCGATTTTGCGTCTTTTGTGCGTTTGCCAATCAGCAGCCTGTCTAAGATGCGCACCCAGCGATTGGAATACCATTTTTTGAACTTATCAGAGCCATCTTCGAGTTTTAACAACTTACGGCGAAAGCCTATGACAGAGCGGGCCATAAGCAGTCCGGCGATAGCGCCTATAACCGGACCGAGGACAACAGCACCGGCAACAGAGTATCTATTGAAATCGGTTATTCCTATTAACGGCACCGATTCCAACAAGCGCAATATAAAAGATAGATAACTTTGAATCCAAGCACCCACATGATACAGGACCGGTGCCGCTGCGTAGCAGAGAGACTTGGCTAATGCTCCTGACAAAAGGAAAAGGCCGGTGTGTATATTCAATACCAGCACCACGATTACCAGTACTGTGTGAAGGCCGGACCAGCCCGGGATCAGACCGAACCAGAAACCCAGCATTATCGACAGGAAGATGATGACGGGGGAAACGCCGCCTCGGAGTACCGCGATAAGTTTTCGTATGAATTTTGGAAGAATCATATCTGCACCTCGATTTTGCAAAAGTCTTGTGATAAGTAATGCACTCAATTATAGGTTCATATCCGCTCGGTGATTGTACCAGATCAAAAGGAAGCGCGACAACTGAAATTACAACTTTTTCTCCATCAGCTTTCAATTTAAAGCGCTTCAGAGGCCATTTAAACGGCGAACTTGGCTTGAGGGTTATCGTAGAACCAATTTTCAGAGATAGCGTTTTAAATTAGTCGAGAAGGATATCAAACATCCCCCGGCTAAAAAACCAGCCAACAGCTTGCTTTATCGCGATTGAGTGTTATAGTTATGGAAGACAAGTTCGGCGATTGAAAGATGTATTTCGGAAGAACTCCCACTTAACGGAGGTCAACACAATGAAAACAAGTCTTTTCTTATCACTCTCTGCTATTTCCCTTATTGTCAGCGCTGCCAGCATTTCATACGCTCAGGAAACTCGAAAGGATTTCTCACCTAAGCCAGATGAGCAACAACTGCCCAAAGCTATGCACTCAGCAATGAAAGAATTGCCTAACATAACTGTAGGGAAAGATAACGCTCACTTAATAGGCAATGACAACAGGGCTTTGCAGGCCGCAGTTGATTATATTGCCGGGCTTGGAGGTGGGATAGTTGAAATCGACGAGGGAGAATATGTGATGCATGATTCACTACATCTGCGGGCCAATGTGACAGTCAGGGGCAAGAAAGGCAAAACGGTCCTACGGAAAGCTGACGCGGCTATATCCCCTCTGGCCCTTGATGGTGATTTTGGTGAGCAACAAATCACGTTGGAGGACACAAGTGGTTTTGAAGTAGGTTATGGCGTTTCGATTTGGGACGATGGTTCAGGAGGATTCCATACCACTGTTGCCCGCATCACAGGGCGAAACGATAACACCTTCTCAATTGACAAGCCGCTGATGGCTGACTGCATGGTAAGCAACAAAGCCAAGGCCGCAACAGTCTTCCCTGTAGTAAGTGGCTATCACATCGAAGGTGCGCGAGTTGAAGATCTCATAATTGTTGGCAATAAGGAATCCAACGTTCACTTGAATGGCTGCCGAGGTGCCGGGATCTTCCTGTATCGAGCATTTGGAACAGTCATCGAGGATTGCGTGGTACGAAACTACAATGGGGATGGAATCAGTTTCCAGCAATCCAATGATGTTGCTGTAGTTGGCTGTATTTGTGAGAATAATACTTATCTTGGCATACACCCGGGTAGTGGCTCCCAGCGTCCGCGTGTTCGCAATTGTGCTGCCCGCGGTAACGGAACTGATGGTCTATTTTTGTGTTGGCGGGTTCGGCACGGATTATTCGAGGATAATATTTTGGAAGGTAACGGACGATTTGGTATCTCAATTGGGCACAAAGATTCCGACAATCTTCTTCGCCGCAACATTGTCCGTTTGAACCATCGAGATGGAATCTTTTTCCGTAACGAAACGCTGGGAATGGCTGCCCATCGCAATTGCCTCGAGGAAAATATCATTGAGAATAACGGTGCAGGTGGAGAAGCAGCGGGTATTCGTATTCGAGGACAGACTAATAATCTGGTTTTCAAGAACAATATTATTCGTGACACCCGAGAAGATGAGTCGCAAAGACAAACTGTAGGCATTCGTATCGAAGAGCAAGTCGGACAAGTAATTCTCGATGGCAACCAGATAAAGGCCAAAATAGCGATTGACGACCGACGAGTATCAAAATCAAAATAGAGCTTGCGCTTGGCTACGCAGACGCAGAACGCTGTGAATTACCTGCTCAGCTTGGGCATGGCGATGGGAACAAAGGATGGGCAAGTGAAAGCTGGTGTGAACGAACTGGACAATCCAGCCTAAATAAAGTTTAAATTCTTCCATAAAAGTAAAAAAATAGGCTTTGATATAAAAGGCACATAGTTGTATACTATCGGTGGCACGGCCATCTTGGCCGTGTTTTCACGGGCTGGAAGCCCGTGTCACAAATATATGGGACAAGCAGGTAGAAAAATGAGAAAAGAACGATTAACCAGACTTGGTCAAGGGATAGTCGTTGTGTTATCCGCTACCTTTCTTTTATTCGAAGGAACATACGGAGCAAATTCGGCGGTTCCGCACACGAAAAGCAATTCAAAAAATCAGAGCCAGCAAACGTCCAAGCCTGTTTACAAACAGGTAAAGAGAGCTACTTCCGGTCCTTCTACGTTTACACCCAGTATGTCTTTCAGTGAGGCAATCAATATTTTGCGTAATTCAACTAAACCTCCATTAAATATAGCAGTGCTGTGGAAAGATTTGGAGAGAAACGCGGACATTTACAGAGATACTCCTATTGGAATGGAAGGTGTTTCAAAAGTTCGTTTACGTACACATTTGAAACTTTTGTTAATGTCAGTTTCAGGAGGCGCTGTAGAGAAATTAGGATATGTGGTTGAAGACGGAGTTATTATCATTGCAACGCAAGGCTCTTTGCCTAAAAAAAAGGTAGCTCGTATTTATGATATAACTGATTTAGTGGCTGCCCCTGCTAATTATCGTTTTATGCCCGGCCTCGGAATGCCTTTGGGCTATGGTGGAATGCCTTATGGGGGTATGATGCCCTCCGGTGGTATGGGTTATGGAAGGCAAGGATTCTATGGAGGTGCGATGCCTTATAGGGGAGGAGGCCGTAGAACTTATGTAGGAAGGGTTTCCACAGGGACAGGCCTTAACACCAACCCCTATATCACGAGGCGTTATCGTCGTTAAGGTAGAAGTAGTAACCTTGCAGTGGATTTCCCCGAGGTCGAACAGGCAATGAAGGTTTCTCTTGGTTACCACCTAAATCCAGGCTTACGGTGCCGGTTCTGTTCGTGGTTTTGTTTCTGCCCGATACAGCCCAATATCGTCAAAATAGACCACACCTGAACCGTCGGGCTGCAGATTGTTCTTATCCCCGAAACCAATAGCAATCGTATTGACATTAGTCAGGTTTATGCCCTGGTCCACAAACGCTTCCAGGTCGATATTCCACTCCGTCCAGGTTTCTATCAACGCTGCATTGGGATTATCGTGATAGACCACGGCAATACCATCGAGAGCCACATACATCGGCGCAGCAATGTTAGCCGAATCGCCCCTGAACCAAAGCGTCAATGTGTTAACATTTTTCTCGGTCCAGTCACGCGGATAAATCAACGTCATGGTCGACTCAGCGTATTTGAAATTGTTGTCATAGAAATACGGCATCGACTGCTTGCCGCCATGAACAATCTGTGTCTCAACGTAATGCTCTTGCTTTGCGAAATTTGGCCTTGGATAGCCTACCAAGGAACCGATCGTTGGGATGCCCCATCCATCTATCCACATGTCAAATATCCTGTCGGGTTCGTAGTCGTTGTAGTCCTCAAAATCGTCTATGAGAAGGAAGTCGGCTGCCGTGAAGCTCCAGACTTTGCCTTTGCCGATTGTCCCGTCGGTATTATACTCGTCGATACGCCAGTAGCAGCTCTGGTTGAATTCGAGAGTCTCCGGGAGAGTATATCTGTTAAGACTTTGCCGACCCCGATATATGCCGGTCGTGTCGGATGTATCGGCATCGGTCACGGCTTGTTCATCGGCACCGACGTACACATCGTGCTGAACTGCATTATCTCCCGACATCCAGCTAAAGATGACATTATGGGGCACATCTTTTTCGCGATGAGCCGGGCTTGGGTCCCAGGCAAGTAACGGGTCAGTTCTCATAACCTGTTTAATCTCTTCCTGTGTCAGTTCCTTATCGTAGATGCGGACATCATCAATTAGTCCTGTGAAATACCTGTCGGCGCTCGTGGCGCGACGGCCTATGCTGACATCTGCGGTGCCCGTTAGATTAAACTTGTTGTCCGGGTCTAAGATGGTTCGGTAGTCGTCAGCTTCACCGTCGAGGTAGAATATCAGGTCTTTGATAGCCCCGTCTTGTGGAATAACCGCTGCAATATGGTGCCATTCGTTGTTGTTCACGTTGGTGTCACCCCTCATATTGCCGCTACCGTGCTCCACGCGTATCCGGCCATCGTGCACGCGGAATGTCACTCTTTGAGTGCCGACGTTAGTGCCCCAGGTTACAATTTCACCGTCGGCTGTCGTCTTGATCCAGGCGGCAACAGTGAATTCGTGCTGCACACCATCGGCAGCAAGAACACCCTTGTAGCCGTCTATGTTGACATAATCATCAAAGCCGTCAAACTCCAGAGCGCCGCCGTCATATCCATCCACCCACTGCGGGTCACCATGGAGCGTGCCATGATTGTCATGGCCGGAAGAGTCAACGACAGTGCCAGATCCCTCGTTGTCAAGCTTCCACCACCCGACAAGATTCGGGTCAGTAATGGCTATAGTGGGCAATGTTTTGAAACTCCATATATTACCTTTGTGAGTGGCAGAGCCATCGAACTCATCGACCCGCCAATAGTAAGCCGTATCTTTTACAAGTGGGCCGGGGCCGGGAATATAGTGTGTAGCTTCCCTGGAGCCTTTGTACGTACCTCTGGCGTCGGCATCCACATCATCAAAATTGTCACCGAAGTACACAGTGTGCGATCTCGCACCGATACCTGCCGCCCAGCTAAGTGTTACATCCAGGCTCACAAATTTGGCGCTATCAGGCGGGTCTGGATTATAGGCCTTCGCGGGGGGAGTCGTAAAACTCCAGACATCACCTTTGTGTATCGTAGTACCATCAGCCTCAACCTCATCGATCCGCCAGTAGTAAATTGTGCCTGGAATGAAACCCCTCGGATAAGGAAACCCGGGAAAGCCAACAATAAGATTCGTTTGGGGCTGGTTGCCCAGGAACGTACCTTCGGCTCCGGTATTCACATCGTCAAAATTGTAGCCGAAGTACACATCGTGTGAGGTCGCAGTATCTCCGGCCGACCAGCTAAGGATCACAGACTTATCCGGATGGGTGGAACCATCGGCCGGCTCGGGGTTTTCGGCCTTTACGAATACCGGAGCGATGCCGTTAAACAGGTCCTGTACAAGGGCTGCCGACAGAGGGCGGTTATAGATGCGGGCGTCGTCCACAGTGCCGGTCAAAAGTGCGCTTGGAGTATTAGGAACATCCCATTCCTGTCCTATTGACCACCGGTCATCGGCGCTAAAATTACCGGAAACTAAAATAGCCGTGTCTGAATTTTCCAGAACTCCATCGACATATACGTATCCGGTTGTCCCGCTCCTGACGAACGTCAGCAAATGCCACTGGCCGTCAGTAACCGTCGTGGTGGACAGGGCGTGTTCGGTGTCTGTATCGAAAGCGGCCTTGCCATTCTCAATACAAAACCTGAGCACGTTGCCGTAGCCTGCGGTATTACAAGAAAACCAGTCCGGTTCACCGCCGGTGGTTTTGACCCATGCGCTAAGCGTAATATCGTTGTCCGTTATGTCATCTGCTACGCCATCCATTGTAACATAATCGTCGCCGTCGAGGAGCAGGGCATTCGAGCCAACATTACCCCTTACGAAAGTCGGATTGCCAACGGCGGTGACATCATTACCCAAACCGGAATAGTCCAACATATCGCCGTCAAACTTCCACCAGCCAATAAGATGAGACCTCTCGACAGCATTGGCTACGTTTGCCCGCACCTGTGCTGCCCGCACCTGTACCTGCGCCACCTGTGGCGGGGTAACCACAGGTGCAGGCACAGAAAACGCGGGTACAGGTGTCAAAACCAGGCTCAGCACCAAGACAAAAGAAGTTAAGACAATCAATTTCTTAGACATAATAGTCCTCCTTCAAAAACTCATTTAACTGAAAATACCGGAATTTTTCTGCTGGGTGGCCAGAATCCACAGATTCTCTCAATTTTATTTGTATCACATTAGCCACCTTCCCGTCAAGGAAAATCTTTGGATTATCCGACTGCCCCCGCTCCTGTCTTCCGACAGGAAGACGCGGGGGGGCCTTCGCCGAGACGAGTGAATGGGCATGTATTCTTGACCAGCCCCCGCGTCTCCCGACGCGAGTCGGGGCGGCGGGTAAGATTATGCAGAAATGAGGAAAGGGCAAGGTCACATCGCGCTCCTTTTCCTTCAGAGCGATTTAGTTTCGGTACGCCTGTTAGAAGCGTATGTATCCATATTTCAGGGTTTGTAAATCGCTGTTAAAAGTTACGGAAGGGCCTTCGCGGCTCGGCCTGGGCCATAAGTTTCTTCCACGCCTCAAAGCGGGCCTTGACTGAGGCCAGTACATCCGGCTTTTGCCTGGAAAGGTCATTCCGTTCACCGATATCTTTGGAAAGGTCGAACAGGCCCGAACCATGTGCCGATTCGACCCACTTCCAATTTCCCACCCGTGCCGCCTTGTTACTGCGGTGCTGCCAGAACATCTCTCTGCGAGGCGACTTCCGGCTGCCAGCCAGCACTGCCGTCATATCGAAGCCATCAAGTGTTACGCCTTTGGGCGGGCCGAGGCCTGCAGCGCTGCTGAGCATTGGGAGAATCTCCATAGAGGTCAGGAATTCGTCACAGACGGTCCCGTTTGGGATTACACCCGGCCAGCGGCAAATGGCCGGCACGCGGAGTCCACCCTCGAACATATCGCCTTTGTTGCCGCGCAGCGGGCCGTTATCAGCAGTGCCGGAGCCGCCGTTGTCGGAGAAGAATATGACGATGGTGTTATCCGCCAGGCCGAGTTCATCCAGCGTATCGAGCATCCGGCCAATGGCCTCATCCATATAGGTTGTAGCGGCCATATACCGCATTCGTTTTGCCCTTTTGGTGTTGGCGTCTTTCTGGTCATACTCGCCGTAGTGTTTGCGTATGTATTCCAGCGGTGCCTGCACGCCGGGCCGAGGACGTTCGAGGTTGGAGGCGCCATGAGGGGCGTTAAACGGCACGTAGCAGAAAAAGGGCCGGTCTTTACGCTTGTTAATGAAACGCAGTGCCTCTCGCCGGAAAAGGTCCGTGGCGTATGTGCCTTTGTCCTCGGTGGTCAGCTTGTTACCCCGCCGCATTGAGTGTGTTCCGTATCGCTCGTGGGTCCAGTAGTCGATGCCGGTGTTGGTGAAACCGTAAAACTCATCAAATCCCCGCTGAAGCGGCAGAAAGCGGTGCAGTTGTCCGAGGTCCCACTTGCCGAAGATGCCGCTTGTATAGCCGGCTTTTTTCAGCACACGGGGAATCAGCACCTCACGGGTGTCCATCCCTAATATCATCTCGGGCGAGACGGCGTATTCGTCCGGGGTATAGAGGTGGTCAAAATCGACCAGGTAGTTGCGGTACATATCGTAGGTGCCGTTGCGCTGCGGGTATCTGCCGGTGAGCAGACTGCCGCGCGAAGGGGTGCAGGCCGGCCAGGTAACATAGAAGTTTGTCAGCCTGACCCCGCCGGCAGCCAGCCGGTCAAGGTTGGGCGTCTTCACTTCGCTGCCTCCGTAACAGCCGAGGTCATGGTAACCCTGGTCGTCAGAGACGATGAGCAATATGTTGGGCGGCTTCCTGCTGTTCGCAAGTTTCTTAGCGAAGGCACTGTGTTTTGCAGCCTCATCGCTTGTGCATCCCTGAAGGGCAAGCGCTGCCGCACTTAGACCCGTTATCTTGATAAAATCACGTCGGTTGAACGATAAATCCGGCATAGTTAAACCTTTCAAGTACTTTTACTCGACACGCCTGTCAGAAGCGTGCGTTTCCGCATTTCCTATTTAGTATATTTTGTGGAAAACAAAAAACGGCGATGTCACCCCTGCGAGGGACCCCGCCTTGCGGGAACCCAAAGCAGGGGGTCCAGAACGTAAAAGCTGGATTCCCGCTTTCGCGGGAATGACAAATACGGATACATACGTGCGTCATCCGGCGCCGCATCGACGGACTTCTAACAGGCGTACTGTTTCCTCAACATGAGCTTTTTAACACTTTTAGAAACACGCTTCTGTCTTTCCGTCCGCCCTTCGTAGCAGGTTTACTGCGGAGGACGGGTGGCCTTAATTCTACGGCATTTTGTCTGCGAAGCCAATAATTTCTTTCTACGGCCTCGGCCTTGCTGCTTTGGCGAAGCGCTTCCCGGCTACGGCTCGGCCCTTCGCCGAGACGAGAGCCATTATTTTTCTTTGATTTGCAGCGTGGAAAGTATATACTTGTTGAGATAGAACCAAACGACCCCCGCATATCTTCCGAATGGATAAAAGAACATATAAACCTAAATCAGGGGCCTTAGTTTTATTGTTATCATTTTTTGACACTGTAGTAAATTTACCGGCAAATTCGCCGTGCTATCAGCTTTGCCAACTTCAGCAAAAGAGCTCACAATTAATAGAAAACGCGTGTTCAGAACCTTGATGCTGGGCCATAGTAGGAAGGGGCGAGCGGTCTTGCCTGCAACTACTTACTATGTAAGGAGTTGTAGAAAAAAGTCCGGTAATCTTACTACAGTCTCCATTTTTTCCTTAAATCTTTTGCTACTCTGCGAAGTAGCACGCTACGTAGCACGAGCTTGAGGGGTGTGGCATATTTTCTTTTCCTTTATGTGGCTGGTTGAAAAATCTTCGAGAAACAGTCAGAATGTTTGTTTTTTCAAGACAAACTTGATACTCTATTGGAAATGAGGCTTAGCGGTGTAGCTGAGCAGGGATAAACGGAAAATCTCAGATGAAATATTTTAAGGAGTGAAAAAATGTCAATTAGAGGAATCTGGAAAGTTTCCGTGTTTGCCGGTTTGATGTTGGCTGTGTGTGGCTGTGGCAGGCCTAACTTGATAGGTACTGATGCTGCCGTTTATTCACAGGGCAAACTTTACGCTGTGTCCGGTCAGGACTTGAACAGTGTGTATGTGGCGACAGTGGCGGCTCTCCAGCAGTTGGAGATTGAGGTTACCGAGACAGCCAAAGATGTCTTTTATGCAAAGGTTGTCGGAAAAGTTGCGGATGGTAAGACCGTTACAATACGGTTGGAACCAGGGGCTGAAAATGTTACCGATCTCAGGATTAAAGCAAGCACGTTCGGTAACGAGGAGAGGTCACGTGTTATTTACGAGAAGATACAGCAAAACCTTGGAACCGGTTCTGACAAGTACTAAATCAGTCCTTAAGCTGTGCCTTGAGTATAAGGACTAAAGGTACAATCACTGATACGATTGCTACTGTATATGAGGATTTCAGCTTTTGCAGTGCGGTATTGGTGCATCGGTGCCTGACAACAATTAGTTATTCTGCTGTCTCTGATTAAGTGTGCGATTACTACTCTATGCTCGGCACTATAATCATGTTAGATAAGCTCAACCATGGAGTGAATCAGACTGACAATGAAGTGTTGGTTTGAAAAAGACCTCTTCGGAAGAGAAAAGAGAAGTATGTTATGCGCAGAGAAAAGGGCTTTACGCTAATAGAACTTTTGGTGGTCATCGCCATTATCGCGCTCTTGATGGCTATCCTGATGCCTTCGTTGCAGAAAGCCAGACATCAGGCTCGTCGAACCGCCTGTGCCGCCCACTTGAAGTCCTGTGGGTATGCCGGCGTCCTCTACTCCGATGACAATGAGGGTCAGTTTCCGTATTGTCATATGGAAGTCTCGCCGGGGTCCGGCAGCTACGCCGTCTGGGTAAGCGGTCGTCAAAACGACCCTGAAACCAAGGGCTATATGGCTCACGGCCTCTTTTTCTATCACCAACTGATAAAGGAGCCGAAGCTGTTCTATTGTCCCGGCAATAACAACCCTACACTTCAATATGCAAAGCTTCCACCGAATCCTTCCAATAGGGGCGGGGGATGGCCGAGAGGTTCTATTCCCGAGGATTTGGGGCCTAATCAGTCGTGGGTCCAGACGACTTATCACTACCGGTCCCTGTGGGATGAAAAGAAATGGCGGGCTGTGAACTCATTCAAAGACAGTGGCGGCATGGCGTTTATGGCGGATGTGTTTTCTGACCCGAGCCGTGGCGTCCAATACCATCATAAGAACGGGTACAATGTTGCCTATGTGGACGGACACAGCGAATTCGTGAAGGACCTGGAACACGAGATACAAGAATTCGGAGGGGGGGCAACGTATCACGTTGACCACAGTCGTCAGGAGTATGTCTGGAAGAGGTTCTTCGACAAGCTCGTCAAGTATGAGCCACATCAAGAGTACTAAGTCCGCTGTCTTGGACACAGAGTCAAAATCGGATTGGTTTGGTGATGGTGAGGAGAAGCGGTTGAATCTATTTTTGGAATCTCATAGAGCACCCCTCAGCTTTCAATTAATTCAACTTGACTGGTTTTTACATAACTTTGCCTTTGACAAGAACATACGCAAATTGTCATTCTGAGCGCAGCGAAGAATCTCACACTCGCAACGATGCAGAAATCCTATTCTAAGGCCAGATGCTTCCCCTTCGACCCTTCGACTACGCTCAGGGCAGGCTTTTTTCGCTCAGGGCTAAAGGCTTTCTTCGCTCAGCATGACAGTTTGAAAGTCAGTCAAGTTGAGAATTTAAAGCGCCTCAGAAGCCATTTAAACGGCGAACTCCTGTTGAGCTGGTTGGGCTCGATGGTAGAATTGCGAAAAACGCGTTACATTTGGCACCAACGGTGGCACATAGTTATAGTTTTTGATGAATAGTTTTCCAAGGAAGGAGGTATTATGGTGTATTGATGGTAAAAACCTCTCAGTATTTGAGATGAGGGTGGTGATATGAGAGTGCTGAAATTTGTATTGAAATGTTGGCGCGGATTGTGGCGGTCGGGCCAAAGTTTGCCGACCGGGATTAATTCACATAAATGGGAAAGCAAAATCGAGATTTTGAGACATTTGTCACGTAGGCGTTATTGAATTCATGAGCTAAAAGCTGTATTTTGCGAATAGTTTGAACCACCAACAATCCACCGGCTCGGCTTGGGTACGGTGATGGTGAGAATCAAGGGCTGACCGCCCATAGGGGTCTCAGATGATATTTATCTGTTGGAAGATGTCCTATTCCATTCCGTATTTCTCTTACCTGGCTTTCGAGTTTCCTGTATTCCTGGCTTGCCTGATTTAGGCTTCGAGTGAGAGCCGCCTTTTTTCAGAGTGCCCCCTTTCATTAGAAACAGGGCTTTAACACATGCCGCTTTGGTGGTGCGGTCACGATGCTTCAGCCCTTGCTCAAGAACCTCCGAAGCCATTTTCTTCATCCTGCCTTTCATACTCCTCAGTCCGTACGCTGCTGCTTTCTTGGTTGTCCTTGAGAAGTTGCCAAGTAAAGTCTCCGTGAGGATAGCCAAACCATCTTCCTGCATCCAAGACAGATTAAAAGCTGCCAGCCTGGCAGTTGAAATATCACTTGAGCACAACTTCTTTGTTAGCTGCCTCAGAAGCTCGATAGATGCTTCGTCTTTTTCCTGTCCGGAAGATTTTTGTTCTTGGAACTTCATAGAGTCTCCTTCAAATGGAGGTAAGTATAATTGAATATCCCTAATTACGCAAGTTAAAAAAGTGGGTTCGAATCAGTTATCCGAATACTTACCAGTGTGATCTAATGTAATTTTAGAAGGTGTGTTAATGCCTACAGGAGCAGTGACAGTAATCAAGAAATCTACTGGGTCATCGTCATTTATCACCCATGAAAAATTGCCCGCGCCGGATTCACCACCTGTGAAATAGTTACCTGTCAAATCATTAGCCGTGAAACCCAATTCCGCAAGGGTCGGGACGGCGGAGAAATTACTGCTTTTCTCAGCGATATGGGCACGTAACATAGTCGCTATGGTTCCCGCAATTGCCTTTCCCTCCGACCACTTGGCTGAATCGACACGGCCACGCATAATTGGAATTGCCGCCGCAGCCAAAATGCCAATGATGACAATAACCGTCATTATCTCAATGAAGCTAAAGGCGTTTTTGCTTTTCACTTTTGAACTCTAATCAGCGGCCTCAGGAGCTTCCACTATTATGAGGTCAGGCTTACCTGAAAAAAGGCGTCGTATTTCCATCTTCGTAGCCCATTTATGAGAGTCAAGCCAATTGCATACTGACGGTCTGGGTTTGACTGTTTTTTTCTTGTCGATTGGCTTTTTCATTTTGTACCCATCCCCTTTTTATCGACTCTTACGGGCATTCTCTTAGATAGGGATATACCTCCCCACTGGCCTAAAATAGCACCACCCGCATCCTTATGGCTGAAATCAACTACAGGAGGGGGCCAGACTGCTCGTCTGATTCCCCCCCCCAAATAAATACTAACTTTCTTCGATTTCTACCGGTGCTTCTTCAGACTCTTCCCATGGTGTATTCTGAGACTCCTCGGATGGTGTCTCTTGAGGCTCTTCTGCTACTGCCTGTTGAGGCTCTTCGAGCGATGTCTGTTGGGGCTCTTCAGGAATTTGAGGTTTTTCTTCGCGGTCCATAATTTATCTCCTTTCAAAAATAAATAAAATTTAATAACCATTCATCGGCGTGTTCAGGCAGCAACTTTATTAGAATATGGGGCTTTAAGGATGCGAGTATTTACTTGCAGCCCTTTTAATTAGCCCCCGCCAGCCATAAGCGGGGGCTTGGGTGCGGTGATGTTGAGAAAAAAAGCTTGAATTTTCAAGACAAACTTTGTATTCTATCAGAAACGAAGCTAAAGGACATAACTGAGCAGGGAAAAATGGAAAATCTCAGTTTACACTCCTTGAGGACGTAGGGAGTAAAAATGTTATAGAGTGGTATGTGAGTTCATTTTATACCAAGATGATATACAACAGCTTGCTATCGATGAAGTACAGAACAGGGGGCTAAACAATCTTTCTATTCGGAGGAATACGTAATGAAGATGTTAACATCTCACAAAACAGTCTGCTTTCTTGCTTTTATAGTTCTGCTGACGCCCTTGGCGCAGTTACAGGCTGGACAAGCAAAGAAAGGGATAACAGGAGACTGGCAGGTCAAGGTGGACTTCAACGGCCAGCAAATAGCGTCGATTGTGTCGATTTCCCAGGACAAGGAGGGCAAGCTTGCTGGTAAGTGGATTGGTTTCTGGGGAGTCAGCGAGCTGACAGATATTGAGCGTGAAGGAAAAGAGCTCAACTTCGCGTGGTCCGCTCGATTCGGCGACAGTGAATCCAGGATGAACTTTGAGGGATTGATGGAGCGTGGAAAGCTTTCAGGAGTCCTGTCGAGTGACAGAGGTGAGTTTGATGTCGAGGGTAAACGCCTTGAACGGATGCCGATGGTGATGGGAAACTGGGAAACGAAGCTCAAGATGGCCGAGAGGGAATTCACCGCAATGCTCGTAGTCAAGGCGGACGAGGAGGGAAAACTCGCTACGGATTGGCAAAGCCAATGGGGTGAGCATGAGATTACGGACGTTAACTTCAAGGGCGGCAAGCTGACGTTCAAGCGGAAGAGCAAAATCCAGGATCGGCAGTTTGAATCGAATTTTCAGGGTACAGTTAAGGGGCATACCCTTTCCGGCACAATCACTTCTGAGCGAGGTGACATTACAGCAGAAGGAAAACGTGTTGGTGCTGCCCTTGTAGGCCAATGGGAGCTTGACGTCACCTCGGACTCCGATAGCCGGAAACAACTGCTGAGAGTTAATCCCGATTTGAGCTGCATATTCGGGCCAATCGCCGTTAAGAAGATTGATCTTAATAATGACGAGGTGGCCTTTAAGACAGTACTGGAGTTTGGTGAGCAAAAATTCGAAATCAGCTTCACGGGCAAACTGGACGGCAGAAAGCTTACCGGGGAGTTGACCAGTTCCAGGGGCACCCGACAAGTAACAGGCGAGAAAATACGTCGGACCCCGGCCAGGCAAAGAAGTCGCCAAACCAGAGGGCCTACTCGGGAGCCGGATGTCATTTTTGTTCCCACTCCGCAAGTGGCGGTGGACAAGATGCTCGAACTGGCTGAGGTTACAAAGGACGATTTGCTTTATGACCTTGGCTGCGGTGACGGCATAATCGTAGTTACAGCGGCAAAGAGATACGGATGTAAGGCTGTGGGCTTCGACATAGCCCGCAAGCGGGTGAAAGAGTCGCTGGCAAATGTGGAAAAGAACAATGTCGGACATCTGGTTCGAATTGAGCATAAGGATATTTTTACTTTGGACCTCAGTAAGGCAAACGTAATCACGCTCTACTTGCTTCCGGAACTGAATGTGAAGTTGATTCCTCAGCTGGAGAAACTCAAGCCCGGTTCCCGAATTGTCTCACACGATTTTGATATGAGGGGAGTAAAGCCTGACAAGGTCGTTAAGGTTACTTCTGATAATGAGTGGGATGAGCACACTATTTATCTCTGGACCACTCCATTAAAGAAAGAAGATGTAAGTAACGAAGAAGCAGAACTTGTGCGATAGTCCTGGTAAGAGCCGTATGTAAGCCTTTTTTATCTAAAAACTTGGAAAAATAGTTTTTCACAGAACGTCCACCAGCTTTCACTTTGCTCTGTAGAAAACATTATGGAGGTCATTTCGAGTCCGCCTGTGGCGGAAAAGCACCGCCACGGCGAGAAATCTATTTTTTAATAGATTTCGCCACTTCGCGATGCCAAGCATCGCTTCGATCGAAATGACAGTTGGTCTTTTCTACAGAGCACTTTTAATTTAAAGCGCCTCACAGGCCATTTAAATGGCGAAGTCGTCTTGAGGGGTATCATATAGAAATCGGTCTTTTGATATCCGTATTTTAAGCGAGGATGGTGGAGCAGGAAATACTGAGGGTTTGACCGGCATTCCATTTAACACTTTTCGAAACACGTTTCTGCTTTCCGATTCCACTATGCAAATCAATCCCGATTTATCGGGACTTTGAATTGCAGCTATCTGAAGCCGGTTTTCACGCATTTTCAACTAAAGTTACCCAAAACTTCAAGTATCTGCTGGAAACATACTATTGGCGCTGCCGCTTGAGCAGTATATAATTCGACAATCAGCCGACCCTCTCGCCTTGCTGTAAGGCGGGGGTTGCTAAGAATAATAATTAAGAAAGGATTAACTATGATGAGGACAGTTCTTCTATATGTTGTTGTTTGCTGGCTCGCGATTTTGGCTGGATGTACGACCCAGCAAGCGGCCAAACAAGAGATCAAGCAAGTGGCCAAAAAGACTGAGAAGCTCCAGTATGTGGAAACCGACACGGGTCGGTGGCTTATTCATGATGTGAATCGGCCTGCGCCGGCGGTGATTTTGCCCGGGACCGAGAGTACACAGAGTGAACCGGGTGAAGCCCCTTCTGAGGTGACCGTTTTATTCGATGGGACAGATCTCGCAGAATGGACCGACACCAAGGGCGAACCGACGAAATGGATCGTGCGGGACGGTTGGATGGAGCCTGTCAAAGGCTCAGGCTACATCCAAAGCAAGCGCAAGTTCGGTTCGTGTCAGTTGCACGTTGAGTTTGCAACGCCCTCAAGGGTAAAGGGAAGCGGCCAGGGGCGGGGCAACAGCGGGGTGTTTCTGATGGCTACATACGAGGTTCAAATTCTTGATTCCTACGACAACGAGACCTATCCAGACGGCCAGTGTGCCGCGCTCTACGGCAGGGCGGTTCCCCTGGTCAATGTCTGCCGAGGACCGGGCGAGTGGCAATCGTACGATATCATTTTCCATCGTCCGATTTTCAAAGGTGAAAAGGTCGTCAAGAAGGCAACGTTCACCGTTTTTCAGAATGGCGTGCTCGTCCACGACCATGTCGAGCTCGTAGGAGGTACCGGCTGGCGAGGCAAACACGCGATATCCGACTATGAGCCGCATGAGGACAAATTGCCCATCATGCTCCAGGACCACGGCAACCCGGTGAGATTCCGCAATATCTGGATTCGTGAGCTTGCCGACTAAATAAGAAAGGGGAACATCAAATGGATGCGTATGCAAGCACAGCAGTGCTAACAGTCGCACAGGTACAGCCCGATGTAAGAGCGACCTTCATCAGGCGAACTTATGCCCACTTGGCTGGGGCAGTCGCAGCCTTTGTCGGTTTGGAGGCGATTTTGTTAAAATCTGCTCTTGCGCCGGCCATGCTGAAGTTCATCTCAGCCAACCGTTATGGCTGGCTGATGGTTCTCGGAGCTTTCATCCTCGCAGGCTGGCTCGCAAGGAGCTTGGCTTCGAGTGTTCGTTCGGTAACGGCGCAATATGTTGGACTCGCGTGCTATGTTGTGGCTGAGGCTGTCATCTTCGTCCCGATCATCTACATCGCCATACACTACTCGTCGCCGAATGTCCTTCCCAATGCAGCTATCCTAACGGGATTGTTGTTTGCCGGTTTGACCACGGTAGCCTTTACAACTCGAAGAGATTTTTCTTTCCTGAGGGGTGTACTGACAATCGGAGGGTTTGTTGCACTCGGCCTGATAGTCTGCGGCACTGTTTTCGGATTCGGTTTGGGCCTGCTTTTCTCCGTGGCCATGGTGGGATTAGCCTGTGCCGCAATCCTTTACGATACCTCCAAGATTATTCATCACTACTCACCAGACCAGCATGTGGCTGCCTCGCTGGAACTCTTTGCGTCGGTGGCGCTTCTGTTCTGGTATGTACTGAGAATTATAATGAGCCTCTCCCGCAGATAACGACACGGGACCGAACAAACAAATGCACCCGACAAGGAATCGGCCCCCGGCGCCCGTTGCTGCTGCTCGGCTTGGGCGCGGTGATGGTGAGAACAAGGCGCTGAACTGCATGCCTCCATTTTTTCCTTGATTTTGAGCGAAGGAAGTATATAATTTTATCCAGTCAAGTTTTTGGAAATCTTTGAAGGAAAACAAAATGAAAAGACTAATTAGTTTGTTATTTGCTTGCTCTCTGTTTCTTGCAGGCTGCGCTGTTCGAGAGGCAAATCCCATTCCTGCCTATCTAACAGCGGATGAGAACCAAAGTGGCACAGCGCTTAACGCTCCTTTCGGCGCTGGGAGTATCCAGGAAACGCAGAAGGAAGTCGAGAACCAAAGTTACACAGCGCTTACCGCTCCTTTCGGCACTACGAACACCAACGAAACGCAGAAGGAAGTTGAGAGCAATCGCGAACCAGATGTCATCTTTGTCCCTACGCCCCAAGATGTGGTGGAAAAGATGCTGGAGTTAGTGGAAGTTAAAAAAGAAGATTTGCTCTATGACCTGGGCTGCGGGGACGGCCGAATCGTAGTAACGGCGGCCAAGAGGTTCGGCTGCAGGGCCGTAGGCTATGACATAGACCCAGAGCGTGTGGAAAAGTCGCTGGAAAACGTGGAGAAGAACGGGGTCGGACACCTGGTTAGAATTGAGCAGAAGGACATTTTCACCCTCGACCTCAGCAAGGCAAACGTAATCACTCTTTACCTGCTTCCGAGTCTGAATGTGAAACTGATACCTCAGTTGAAGAAGCTCAAGCCCGGCTCACGGATTGTCTCACACGACTTTCGAATGAAAGGAGTTAAGCCGGACAAGGTCGTCAAGCTTACTTCCGATGACGACTATGAAGAGCACAAGGTCTTTCTGTGGACTACGCCGCTCAAAATGAGAAAGAAAAAGAGTCCGGCTCCCGTTGAGAATGATTCGTTTTGATAGCCGTGCGGCAGCAGAATCGCCAAACTCACTTGACTCCCGCAACTTAAAAATCGGCTCAAAAGAATCCCGATAAATCGGGAGGACTGGGCCAGAGCAGTTCTGATTTGTTCAGAAATCTGCCGCCAATAGCTTGCATTACTGCGGCAGATTGTGCTATAATAATGGAAGAGGCGTACACTTGGGAGACTCATCATGTCCGGCGAAAATTTTCGGTTTGGAAAAACCTTCTTTAAAAGAGGCTTCTGCAAAATCGAGGTTAGGCATACTTTGAAAAGGAAAAAGTGTCGTTTAATTTTTTCTTTTCAAACAATAAGTTATTGCCCGGAACTCTGTTATTTGATTACTTAAGAAAATCAAAAACCTGATTTTCTTAAATAATATATGCCTAACCTCAATTTTGCATAACTCTATTCTTCAATAGAGTAAGGAGAACCGATATGGATAAAGGAAAAGGGTTTACATTGATAGAGCTTTTGGTGGTAATCGCCATAATCTCAGTACTGATGGCGATATTGTTGTCGGCACTGCACCGTGTCAGGGAACAGGGCAAGCGTGCGGTTTGCCTTAGTAATTTAAAGCAGTTAACTCTGGCCTGGATCATGTACGCCGACGAAAACGACGGCAAGCTCGTCAATGGCGCTGCGGGATTTAGCGACACGACTACGCCCTGGGGAGAGCACGCCAATGAGCTCGCCTGGATCGATGTCCGAGATTTTCGCGCGGGCTGGGACGCTCAAATTCAACAGATCAAGGACGGTGCTCTGTGGCCCTATATTAAGAATGTCGATATGTACAGGTGCCCGACGGGGCGGCGTGAAGAGGCTGTAACGTACTCGATCATGTTTTCTATGAACGCCGTTAACCACCCCTGGGTTTAGGGTGTGACCGGGGCGCACGTTAAGAACATGAGCGAGATTCGTAACCCCCCTACGGCTTACAGGCTTGTTTTCATCGATGAAGGCTATATGACTTCGGATGCCTATGCTGTCTATTATGACCGTGAGACATGGTTTGACAGTCCTCCGGTCCGACACGGGGACGGGACGACCCTCTCCTTTGCAGATGGACACAGTGACCACTGGAAGTGGAAGGGCACCGATACGATAAAGCATGCAAGAGAGGAGGAAAACACGGGTCCCCAGGTCGGGTGGACACCGCAAACACCCGCGGGTTACCGGGACCTGTACAGTATGCAGAAGGGTTGTTGGGGGAAATTAGGTTATACACCAACTCATCCATAGCCCTAACTTTTTGTGCTTATGGATTTTTTCCGCTGGGCCCAGAAGTGAGCTGTTTTGGGCAGGTGACTGTGCACTTGATGTTAGGCTTTCCTGAAAGAATGTGTCGTACTTCCTTCTTGGTCGCCAATTTGTGAGCATTGAGCCCATAGTATATCGACAGCTTGGATTTGATTGTTTTATATCTTGTTTGGTAACGGATTGAATTATCGAAAATAGCTTGCATTACTGTGACTGAGTGTATTATAATAATGGCGGACATGGACACCAGGGAGACTCATAATGTCTGATGAAAATTCTCGGTTTGGAAAGAGCTTCTTCAAAAGAGCAGGCGAACTGATATGAGTAAAGGAAAAGGTTTTACATTAATAGAGCTTTTGGTGGTAATTGCTATTATCGCTCTACTGATGGCGATATTGATGCCGGCACTGCACAGAGCCAGAGAACAGGGCAGGCGTGCTGTTTGCCTTAATAACCTGAAGCAGTTGGCGATGGCGTGGATTATGTACGCGGATGAAAACGACGATAAGCTCGTCAATGGTGCAGCCGGATATAGCAATGTCCAAACGGTTTGGGGTGAACACGGAAATGAGCTGGCCTGGGTGGGCAGGTGCTGGCACAGCAACTACCAGCAAGGTGAACAATTAGCAGCCGACGAGCAAAGAACTGAGATTATGAAAGGAGCATTGTGGTCCTATTGTAAAGACCTGAAACTTTACCGCTGCCCGACCGGTCTGCGGGGAGAGCTGCTGACATACGCTATAATGTTTTCCATGAACGCTGTTAACCATGCCGCGACTCAAGGAGTACGTGGCGCACACGTCAAGAAGATGAGCGATATTCACAGTCCGGCGCCAGCCTACAGACTCGTTTTCATTGACGAAGGCTGGGTAACGCCAGATGCCTTTGCCGTTCATTACGACAGTGAGCAATGGTGGGACGATCCTCCAGTCCGACACGGCGACGGTGTAAACGTGTCTTTTGCAGACGGGCACAGTGATTACTGGAAGTGGAAAGGCATCGAGACAATAAAGAATGGCAGGGCGGCTGACCGTACTCACCCGGCCACCCACTGGACTCCTCAAGCCCCTGAAAGCAAAGAGGATTTGTACAGGATGCAGAAGGGTTGTTGGGGAAGATTAGGTTATATAGCAACTTATCCATAGCCCTGGCTTTTTGTGCTTATCGATTTTTATTCACCTAAGCCGACAAGTGAGCTGTCTTGGGAAGGTGGCACTTAACTTGAGGTCACTCACTACGTGTTCTTGTTGATGGAGGGCTTAAACTATGCTTTATATAACAACAAAGCGACATCATTTTTGGTTCCCGGGAAGCGGGGTCCCAACCGGTGTAAATAGCATTTGCATATTCAGTTTATTTCTTGCAGTCAATTTTCTTGTGCCGGAACCCTGTACCGGGCAGAACTGGCCTTCATTTCGTGGCCCTACAGCAGCTGGTGTTGCAGAAGGTTATCCCGTTCCTGTCAAGTGGGATGCTGAACGATCAGAAAACATTCGCTGGAAAACCTATATCCCCGGGCTTGGTCATTCAAGTCCGGTAATATGGGGTGATCGTATTTTTGTTACTACTTCCGTTAAGGACACGGGCCAATCAAGTTTGAAGGTGGGCATGTACGGAGATGTCAAGTCGGTAAAAGAAGGGAATATTTTCAGTTGGCATGTTTACTGTATAGATAAAAAAAACGGTAAAATTCTTTGGAGCCGACAATCTCACATAGGAAAACCAAGAGTAAAACGGCATCCCAAATCCAGCCACGCAAGTCCTACTCCTTGTACAGATGGAAATTACGTTGTTGCGTTCTTTGGCTCTGAAGGTATGTACTGTTACGATATGAAAGGAAATCTTATATGGAAAAAGGACCTGGGTAAACTTGATTGGGGTTTTTTCAGAAGTCCGGCTGCACAATGGGGAGGGGGTAGTTCGCCCATCATCCATAAACAGATGATAATTATCCAATGTGATGTTCAGAAGAATTCCTTTCTTGCCGCCTTCGACCTGAAGGACGGTACTCAGCTCTGGAAAACAGTTAGAAACGATGTTCCAACCTGGGGGACACCAACTGTTTACACGGGCAATGAGCATTCGCAAATCATTGTTAATGGATATAAGCATATCGGTGGGTACGACATTGAAACAGGAAAAGAAATCTGGAAACTGAGGGGTGGCGGTGATATCCCGATTCCAACGCCTATCGTAGCTCACAATCTAATCTATATTACCAATGCACACGGAGGAATGTCCCCCATCTATGCTGTGCACGTCTTGGCAGCCGGCGATATATCATTGGCCAAAAATACGTCAAGCAATAAACATATCGCCTGGAGTTACAGCAGAGATGGAAACTACATACCAACACCTATCGTATATAACGAGTATCTCTATTGCTGTTCAGATAGAGGCAAACTAAGCTGTATTGAAGCCGGGACAGGTAAATTACTGTACCGTGAAAGTCTAAGTTCCAAAACTACTGCCTTTTCAGCTTCTCCCGTTGCAGCAGAAGGAAAAATCTACTGCACTGCCGAGAAGGGTGACATATATATTGTAAAAGCAGGGTCTGAATTTAAGTTGATAGGCATTAATAAAATGAATGAAACCTGTATGGCGACACCTGCAATTTCACAAGGTACCTTGTTCTTTAGAACCAGGCTTCATCTTGTGGCGGTTGCGGAACACCCGTAATGAGGATTTGAGGTCTGGTGGTTAGCGATTCTGCGCTCAAAGAAACTACAGGTGCGATATGGATGAAAGAAAAGGATTCACCCCGTTAGAAATAGGAATTCCTAATCGAGAAAAAGGAAGATTGCCCGAAAGACACGGGGAGGGACCCCGCTTTGCGGGAAGCCAAACAGACGTCCGGAAACGACACCGGAGTTTTCTAACGGGGTTCACACTTATCGAACTTTTAGTGGTGATTGCGATTATTGCTCTTTTAATGGGCATTCTCCTGCCGGCACTCAGTGCCGTCCGGGAACAGGGCCGACGAGCTGTTTGCGGCCTAAATGAGAAGAACATGGGACTGGGCTTGTACTTGTACGCCAACGACCACGATGGCAAGCTGCCGCTCAACGAGGTAGATCGCTGGTTATTCGACGTTTCATACTGGACGACGGATATCATCCTGAGGACGGGTGCCTTTGACCGGCATATCTTCTACTGCCCATCCTGGCGTCAGAGAGACAATATCATCTTTTGGCGTTACGGAGAGAATCTTTCGGCCGGTACGCCGGAGAGCTACTCTCAGCCCGAGCCACAGAGTGAATCGACCCGCAAAAACTATCATAGGATTATGGGATACTTCTGGTTTATTGATACGCTCAGAGGCAGAAATAACCCGCCCATGAGTCCCGACAACAAGCATAAGGAATGGGTGAGATCTGTTACTGCAACGCAGAGGTCTGCCGCAACAGTGGAGCTGATTGCCGACGTAACCGCCAGCAATGGGCCGGACCGGTCCCAGTCCGACTTCTCTAAAGCAACCGGCGGATGTTGGTCACGCTGGCAAGTCTATGACAGAACGAACCATCTGAGAAGGGGCGCACGGCCCGCTGGGGGAAATGTCCTTTTCGTTGACGGGCACGTGCAGTGGCGGCATTTCAATGAAATGGAACACCGTTGGTTCTGGCAGCAGTATTCCAATCCCTGTTTCTGGTGGTAAAGCAAGCTGCCGACTAATGCACTGTCGAGGCTATAATATTGCCTTGGGACATTTTTTTACTCAAACTGACCGATTTTAAGCCAAACTATGACGTAAATCCTGCCTTGACAAAGGTATAACGCAACCTGTCATTCCTGTGAAGCTTGTGCCTGCCCCTGCTTCCGCAGGGGTAAACTTGTCCCCGCGAAAGCGGGGAGCAGGTAACAGGAATCCAAAACCGCAGCAATAGTGTGGATTCCCGCTTTCGCGGGAATGACACAGAGAATCGGTCGGTTTGAGTTTTTTTGAAATTTTGCGAGTGCCGACCGGTCTTGAACAAGTTTTAGCTTGGCAATATGCCAATTGTGTACTAAGCTTTACGCTATGTGCGAACAAAGGAAATCAGACCATCAGGGATTTAGCGAGTATTGATGACAGTGTAGTTAGGCAGAATTAGCAAGGAGGTTCGGAAATGACGGAAAAGACAACCGGGTCCGGAGATGAGAAATTCGTACCAACATGTCCTATATGCGGAGAAAAACATTGGCCTCACCATATATTAATCCCTTGTTTTAATAAGCATAAGGCCAAGGCAAAAGCCAAGGCTGAAAAAAGAGAAAAAGCAGAAACGAAAAGAAAGGCCAAGGCTGAAGCCAAAGCAAGAGCCAGGGCCGAAGCCAAAGAGAAGGCGAAAGCGAATGTAGCAGCCAAGGCTGAAAGAGAAGCGATATCTAAGGCTGAAGAGAAAGCGAAAACCTACATGGAGGCTGCAGCAAGAGCCGAGGAAAAAGCAAAAATCGAAGCCAAGTCCAGAAGTGAGGCAGAGCGGAAAGCCGGGTCATACGGCAAGGCATTAGCCGAGACAGAACGGAAACTTCAAGCCCAAACTCAGGCAAGAGTTGAGGCAGAGCAAAAGTTAAAAGCCGAAACTGAAGCGAGAATTAAGGCCGAGGAGAAAGCAGCGACCGAAGCACAAGAAAGGGCGAAAGCTGAAACGAAAGCTGAAGCAAAAGCCAGGGCTGAATCCGAGACCAAGGCTAAAGTTGAAAGTCAGGCCAGAGCCGAGGCTGAAGAGAAAGCGGGGTCCTATGCTAAGACAATAGCCGAGACAGAAAAGAAACTGGAAGCCCAGACTCAGGCAAGGGCCGAGGTGGAGAAAAAGTTAAAAGCCGAAACACAGGCAAGACACAGGGCTGAGGAAAGTGCAGCAGCCGAAGCTGAAAAACGAGCCGGCTTTCAAGCCGAGTTGAAATCAGTAACTGCTTTTAGAGCCGACAGAATGGCCCAGGCTGAAGCCAAGGCAGCAGCAAAAGCGAAAGCAAAAGCTGAAAGCCAGGGTTATCTTAAGGCTGTAGCCAAAGCCGAAGAGCAGAGAAAGGCAGAAGCCCAAGCAAGAGCCGAGGCAGAGGAAAAATTAAAAGCGGAAACCCAGGCAAGAAGTGTGGCTCAGGAGAAAGCAGCAGCCGAATCCGAAAAAAGAGCGAAAGCTGAAACGAGAGCGGAAGAGGAAGCAAATGCGAAAGCTGAAGCTCAAGCCCGAGCCGAATCAGAAGCCCAGGCCAGAGCCGAAACTGAGCAAGAAGCGAGAACCGAACTGGAGGAGAAGGCAAGGTTCTGTGGAGAGTTACAGGCCAGGACGGAAGCAGCGGAGAAGGCCGGGGCCGAATCCGAGGCCAGAGCCGGAGCTGAAAGCCAAGCCAGAGCAGAGACGGAGGAGAAATCGAGGTCCTATGCTGAGGCATTCGCCGAGACAGAAAGGAAACTGGAAGCACAGACTCAGGCCAGAGTCGAGGCAGAGGAAAAATTAAAAGCCGAAACTCAAGCAAGAAGTGTGGCTCAGGAGAAAGCAGCAGCCGAATCCGAAAAAAGAGTGAAAGCTGAAACGAGAGCGGAAGGGGAGGCAAAGGCGAAAGCTGAAGCCCAAGCCCGAGCCGAATCTGAAGCCCAGGCCAGAGCCAGGGCTGAGCGAGAAGCGAGAACAGAACTACAAGCCAAGGCAAGGGCCTATGGAGAGTTACAGGCCAGGACAGAAGCAGCAGAGAAGGCCGGGGCCGAATCCGAGGCCAGAGCCGGAGTTGAAAGCCAAGCCAGAGCAGAGGCGGAGGAGAAATCGAGGTCCTATGCTGAGGCATTAACCGAGACAGAAAGGAAACTGGAAGCACAGACTCAGGCCAGAGTCGAGGCAGAGGAAAAATTAAAAGCCGAAACCCAGGCAAGAATTGTAGCTCAGGAGAAAGCAGCAGCCGAAGCACAAGAAAGAGCGAAAGCTGAAACGAGAGCGGAAGAGGCGGCAAAAGCGAAAGTTGAAGCCGAAGCCCGAGCCGAATCAGAAGCCCAGGCAAGAGCCGAAGCTGAGCGAGAAGCGAGAACAGAACTGGAAGCCAAGGCAAGGTTCTGTGGAGAGTTGCAGGCCAGGACGGAAGCAGCGGAGAAGGCCGGGGCCGAATCCGAGGCCAGAGCCGGAGTTGAAAGCCAAGCCAGAGCCGAGGCGGAGGAGAAATCGAGGTTCTATGCCGAGGCATTAACCGAGACAGAAAGGAAACTGGAAGCCCGGACTCAGGCAGAAGCTGAGGCAGAGGAAAAGTTAAAAGCCGAAACAGAAGCAAGACGCAAAGTCGAGGAAAGGGCAGCATTCGAGGCTGAAAAAAGAGCTGCTTTTGAAGCCGAGTTGAAATTAATAACTGGTGTCAGGGCAGAGAGAATAGCCAAGGCTGAAGCGAGGGCGGCAGCCAAAGCAAAGGCAAAAGCTGAAAGAAAGGGCTATCTCAAGGCTATAGCCAAAGCCAAAGAGGAGATAAAGGCGGCAGCAAAAGCAAGAGCCGAGGCAGAGAAAAAGTTAAAAGCCGAAACCCAAGCAAGACGCAGGGACGAAGATGAGGCCAAGGACAGAGCTGAAAAAAGAGCCGGCTTTGAAGCCGAGCAGAGAGCAGGGGCCGGCTTCAAAACTCAAACAACTCCGATCGAAATTCGGGCTGCTTCAGGAAAAAATGAAAGCTGTGACGGTTGCGGCAAGAAAGATTCTTCAGAAGAGCGGTTAGTTAGAATTGAATCAGGCGAGCTGTTTTGTCCGGATTGCCTTAGGGCGTTAAAAAAAAAATGAGAAAAACCTTTTAGGAAGCCGATAAATGGCAAAGAAAATTCTTCTTATAGTAGTTCTGTTTGCACTATTAATCTCGTTTGTTGGCTGCTCAACAATCAAAGGCATAGGACAAGACATTCAAACCGTCGGTGAAGCGGGCGAGAAGGCTGTTGAATAACCACTCGAAAGACCAGATTTGATTCCGGCGGACGGCTCAGCCCCCTCAGACGATTTTGCAGGGGTGTGACAAATTTTTCTGGCGCTCAAAATAGGTAATCTGTAGAATGTAGGAA
>CAYQKF010000028.1:0-48821 GCA_964417935.1 uncultured Pirellulales bacterium | reverse complement strand
CATGCCAGAAGGCCCCGTTAAATAATTCAATAGTCAATCGTAAATAGTCAATATTCAAAAAGAAAGAAGGTATCGCCCTGATAACCGGATATCCTGATAATCATTGCCTGATAACCCGTTATCCCGATAACCGGTACGAAACACGCTTAACGCAACCGAAACGAGCTGCGCAACCGTCTAACGAAATACAATCTACGAAATACTACGTACGAAATTATAAGCGAATTATGCAAAACAAACCCAATTTCCAAAAAAGCCAAATGAACGTAATTATCTATTTACAGACGGCTTATGAAAATAAAAGCGATTGGACACTTGGTCAAAACAAACCCAATTCAAACCCAATCAAATCCAATCTCCGAAAGGCCAAAATGAACGTAAACTTAACTTTAACAAAGGATTACAGAAAAAAAGATGATTTCGTAGTCCGAATAAACAAACCCAATTTCTTCAAATGCCAAAATGAACGTAAACTTAACTTTAACAAAGGATTACAGAAAAAACGATTGTTTAGCAGCCCAAAAAACAAACCCAATTTCGAAAGGCCAAAATGAGCTTAAAATCGCTTGCCAAAAAAACCAGCCACACCCTCTCTTCAAAGTGTCGTGTTTTTCCCTTGACCCTAACATTAAAGAACCTATAGTCATCTTTTATAAATATGTTATAAACAGGAACAGCCTTAAAAAAATTATCATACAGAAAGGAACTAAGATGAGCGAAAAAAATCGGTCAAAAATCCACATCAACAACCCTATCAGCCGTCGCAGCATGCTCCAAATGGTCGCCGGTACAGGCGCTGCCGGCGCTGCTGCTCTTGGCCTCGGCTCTTGTGCCACTATAGGTAAACCATCGAAACAACGCGCCACCGAGGGTCGCATCAACCAATCAATCGTCTATTGGTGTTTCCAGAAGCACTGGGACATCGAGCAGACCTGTCAGGTAGCCAGACATCTTGGCTGCAAAAGCATTGAACTGGTCGAACCCAAGCTCTGGCCAATCCTCCGAAAGTACGGTCTTGTCTGCGCTATTACAAGCAGCCACGGTTTTGATAAGGGAATGAACAATCCAGAGTATCATGATATGTGTATCGAGAAACTCCGGGACTCTATCGACGCCTGCTCCCTGTATGGGTTCCCCAACGTCATCACGTTTACCGGCTTTCGCGAGAACATTCCGGACGATGTGGGCATCAGGAACTGCGTCAACGGTTACAAGAAGATAATACGCTACGCCGAGAGGATGAAGGTCAACCTCTGCCTGGAGATTCTTAACAGCCGGGTGAACATCGAGATGAAGGGCCATCCCGGCTACCAGGGCGACCACACTGAATACTGTATGGAAATTATCATGAAGGTCGGCTCGCCCAGGATGAAACTACTGTTTGACATCTACCACGTGCAGGTTATGGACGGCGACATCATCGCTCGCATCCGCCAATATAAGGACTACATCGGCCACTACCACACTGCTGGCAACCCGGGCCGTGGCGAACTCGACGACAAGCAGGAAATCAACTACAAGCCCATTATGGAAGAAATCGTCCGCACCGGTTATACCGGCTACGTTGGCCAGGAGTTCATCCCGACCGGCAACCCAATAAAGGGTCTCAGGCAAGCCGTCGTTCTGTGCGATGTCTAATTTGTGAATAGTGGTCCGCGGTTTGTTTCACTACTCAACAGTTAAATCCGGGTTATCAGGCCCAAAATGCTTGAGCAAAACGATTGGGTCGGTTTTAGAGGGATTAGTGATTTTCACTCCCTCTTTGGCCGCCTGTTCGCTGACAAAGTATTCGTCGTGGGTCAACTGGCCGTATCTAATAAGCGAGGGGGTCTCTATATCCCACTGCCCCATCGTGCCGTGACCCTGCATCGTTATAAACCCATAGGCGGCGTTGTCCTTGACAGTTACCGTTCGACCCGGCAGGACCGTAAGCTCTTTGGCACTGAAGGCCTTTGACTTATAGCATATCCAATTCTCGATGTAACCCTCAGCTTCCATCTCTTTTGCCGAGCGGACGGGTTTGGGACGCATAAACCGGTTCGCCGCAAAATTGGGGTCAACATTCAGGTCCCAGTCAATCACCGCGAGCAAATGGTCAACATCGCCCATTTTGTCTTCCGGCGTGTCCTTCCAAAGCAGCTCTTTGGGGACAACCTGATGGTGCGGAACCGACTCGTACATGGCAAACACGTCTGATGCCTTCTGGGGCTCATAGGTACACAGGCTTCCCGGTGCATGTAGGACGCCGGGCGGGACATCCCAGCCGGTGCCAACTTCGAGACGGTACGCTGCGGAAAGATTCGTGATTTTGTTGTCGCCCTTTTCAAAGTCCAGCAGGGCCTGGCGGACCTGCTCTTTCGTGGTGCCGGGCTGGAGACCGAAGAACGTGTACGGGAAATCGCCGCCGTAGTTATTCGCCTGCGGCGGGAAATAATACGCTTCCGGCTTGCCTAACTGACCCGTCAGCGCCGCATGCTTGTCCCGATGATGAATATGATGCGGCAAAGCGCCCTTATTGTCGAAGAACTTTGAGTACATTGGCCAGCGCTCGTGTTCCTTCCACAGCCTGTCTCCGATGAGCTCGCCTTTTAACTCGGCAACGGTATCCAGCAGCCGCACTTTCTCGACCTTGCCGCCATCCTCAAAAAGAATGAAGCTCAGTCCTTCATCAGGCGCTGTCAGAGGGCCGTTGTCCGCCGGCGTCGTTGATGCAAACCACCGTTCATCAATACCGCCACGTTCGCCCCCCAGCTTGTAATAGTCATCCGGATGCAGCTTGATACGCCGACCCGGCACACAAAAAGAACGCGGCACCCAGTTCGGCGCCAGTCGAACTATTCCTTTTCCCTGTTCAAGTGCTTTGTTTGCAATAGAATTAGCAGACATAAATTCTCCTTATTTTACAAGTCAGAAATCAGAAATCAGAAGTCAGATTAACAGATACTCATGATCTCTGTCTTCTGTCCTCTGTTTTCTGTCCTCTGTCCGTGTTCTTATGCTCACGGTTTTTTAACTGTTTCCCATTTTTTATTTTTAGCCGAAGCTAACACCGCATCACAAGTGTACTGCGTCGCCAGCGCATCTTTGAGGTCGGGACAGGTCTTTTCGCCCTTCTCGATTCCCGCAATGAAATCAGCTAACGTATTGATATGCCAGTGCTCGTAGCCAATCCCGCATCCGGGTACCCACCAGTGCTTCATATACGGGTGCTTCGAATCCCACGTTTGAATCGTACGCCACCCGCGAACACTGACCGGGTCGCTGTGGTCGAAGTACTCCAGCTCGTGGGCCGTCTCGAGGTCGAAGGCCACCGAGCCCTTCTCACCGTTGACTTCGAACGTGTTTTGGTTCTTCCTTCCGCAGGCGTAACGCGTCGATTCGAACGTCCCTAATGCTCCGTTATCGAATCGGGCCAAAAAGGCGCACGCATCGTCAATTGTTACCGGCATCACCTTGCCCGGCTCATCCTGCATTGCTCTTTCCTTGATGAACGTCTCCGTCATTGCGCAGACCGATGTGATAGGCCCGATGAACCACGTAGCCATATCGATAGAGTGGGCAAGTAAATCACCTGTAACGCCGCTGCCGGCTACTCTCGCATCCAGACGCCAGAGGGCATCGCCGCCCTGCGGAACATCTGGGCTGATTGTATAGTCCTGCAGGTATTTGGCGCGGTAATGGAACACTCGCCCGATTCTCCCTTCATCAATAATCTGCTTCCCCAACGCTGCCGCAGGGACACGACGGTAGTTAAAGCAAACCATATTAGGCTTTCCCGATTTTTCGACCGCCTTAACCATAGACTCGCCCTCTTCGGCGCTCATCGCTAATGGCTTTTCAAGAACAATCATTTTGCCCGCAGCAGCAGCCTCTAAAACAATATCATGGTGAGTATTGTTGGGCGTGCAGATATCCACAAGGTCCACATCGTCCCTGGCAATCATTTTGCGCCAATCGGTCTCGGTATCCTCCCAGCCCCAGTTCTCTGCAAACGCCTTGAGCTTCTTTTCGTTGCTGTCGCAGATACACTTCATAACCATTTCATGCTCGACGTCAAAGAACTTGTTCAGCTTGAGGTATGCATTCGAATGGACCCTGCCCATAAAGCCACATCCAATCAATCCTACATTTAGTTTCTTGGCCATAAGATTACTCCTAACATTAAGAAAGTGCCTAAAGTGAGCTAAAGTGCCTAAAGTGAACTAAAGTGAAAAAAATAATCCACAACTTTAGGCACTCGTAACTTTAGCTCACTTTAGTTATCCATACTTTTTATTAAGCTCATCGACCGCCTTTTTACACTTCTCTGTTACTGTCCAGGCGTCCGCCCAGAAGCAAAGGTCAATCGTCCACCAATCATGTCCCATATCATTTTTCGCTAATTCCGGCAGCAACTCATCGAAATCTATCTTACCTTCGCCAAAGGGAGCGTGAGTCGATGTTTCGTTATTGTGCAATGTGCCGTCGGAATCTATCAGGTGGATGTGATTGATTTTGCCGCGAAGTTTCTGTGCAAATTCAACCACGCCACCCGGCAGTATCTCCTTTTCGCCCGGCTGACGAGCACCCGTGCAGGCAACCATATAACCATGGCACGTATCGAACATTACACCAAAATTGTCGTGACCAACCTCTTCAACAATTCGTAAAACATCCGACGGCTTATTGAATGCAAAGCCCGGCTCGAACTCCCACGCCATACGGATACCCGCATCGGCAGCATCGGCAGCACAAACCTTCCACGTATCGACCACTCGCTTAAGAGCAGTAGCTTCATCGACCGTATCGAAAATAGTCGGCGGCTGAACCGTATCCACACGGATGGCGGGAATTCCAAGGTCAACACAGAATTGCACATTCTTACGAAAAGCTTCAATATATGCTGAATTGTCATCTGTGTCGATAAGATGCTGGCTCCAGAGGTCGGCTGCCAGGCCCGAGAAGGCAAGCCCTAAATTCGCCACCTGTTGTTTACAGGCGTCCCGCTGTGCCTTTTCCGGCATAACATCCGGGTTCGGATGCGGCGGAAAGCCACCCAGCTCTATGCCTTCGAAACCCAGTTCCGCAACCTTCTTTATGACTTCCTCCCAGGACACCGGATTGTCTGCGTACGGGCCAATCGTATATGCCCATGAACCAATTGATATTTTTTTCATAATGCACTCCTTAACTTAAAGTTGATTTCCTCTACGATTACAACTTCATTCACCCTCATTTGTGCCGATTCTTCTGGCCAAATGAACGACCAGCCGAAACAGTATAACATTTTGCAATTATTTTGGAAGAATACAAGAAGATTTTCAGAGATTTTCTGTGGATGTGGTAATCGCCGGATTTGTGGGTAGAATTTCCGGCCGACAGCATCTTGGACTCGTAAAAAGAAGGGCTGATAGTATCACAGCCCATTTTGTTATTTCGAAGACTGAACGACGTTGCGAAGAATATGCCCAGCTCAGTTCTCAGCAAACGCCAGCAAGTTGTCTCCGATCAGTTTCCACCAGAGGCGGGGATAGTCCTGTCATTCGAGAATCCACCAGATATCTTCGGTGCCGTTTTCCGTCTCGTCCACAAAGTCCCAACCGGCATCTAAGAACGTGCTGGCCATCTGCATCTCGGTTGTGGTTTTGCCCGCTCCGCCGTGGCTCGTGGTCCGGCCACTGGTCTCAATGTCCCAAAAAGAACCGCGGACTTCGCCACCCCAATCGCTCCCCAAGAGCCCTCCATTCTGAGTGCCTCCCAAGATGGTTGTGGCCGAGTAGCAATTGCGTATGGTACCGGATGCGCGCCCACCTCGTGCAGCATTGCTCCCCACGAGGCCACCTATGTACCATTGGCCAACGACATCGCCTCTGGCGTAGCAGTTGATCGTCTCGCCGGGCGAGCATCGTCCCACAAGCCCACCCACTGCGTTTCGCCCCTTGACGCTGGCATGTGAATAGGAGGCTACGATTGTGCCACCGTTCCTTCCCACCAGACCACCAACATCATCCCCTGCTCCGTCAACACTGCAGCTGGCATAGCAATTGGCGATGACGCCGCTACTGCTCCCGACCAATCCGCCGGCGTAATCATTTCCAGATACGCTCCCTGCCTCAACATAGCAGTTTGTGATGCTTCCGGCGTCCAAGCAACCAACCAGGCAACCGTGGAAGTCACCTCTGTCCACGTGGACATTAGGGCCAATCAATCCCAAGTCTTTGATCTCTGTGCCAGCCGCGTACCTGAAAAGCCCTATGTAGGTTGCATCTGCGGAAGTGTAACTGAAGTTTGAGATGGTATGACCATTGCCGTCAAAAGTGCCGCGGAAAGGATGCCATTGCCCTCCTATAATGAAAAAGTTGACGCCGGTCAAATCAATATCAGCAATTAACTTGAAATGTGCGACCATCAATCTTGGCTTATGACCGATACTGTTCAATTCATCAGCTGTTGAGATCAGGTAAGGATCGTCAGGCTCCCCTGTACCTCCTGAGAAGGTGGGCAATTCCGGCAAAGGAGAGAGCTGCCACCAAAGAATTGGATATCCACCCCCGTCAGGTTCTATCCAGATGTCTTCTGTGCCGTTTTCAGTCTCATCCACGAAGTCCCAGCTGGCGTCCAGAAATGTGCCGGCCGTTTGCATCTGGGCTTTCGTCTTGCCCACGCCCCCGGCGCTGGTTGTCTGGCCGCTGGTCTCCACGTCCCAGAAACAATCGTTAACTCCGTCGTCTTCTTTGCGTCCTACAAGTCCTCCAACATACTGATCCCCCGAGACGACTGTGGCCGAGTAGCAATTGCGTATTGTTCCGAAGAGCGGCCCTCCCCCGTGCGGCATTACCATACGGTTATTCCCCACGAGACCGCCCACATACTTTTGGCCAAGAACATCCCCGTTGGCATAGCAATCGAGAGTTTCGCCGTGGTAGGAATTGCGTCCCACAAGGCCGCCGACCTCCTCTCGACCTTGGACGCTGGCAGACGAACAAGAAGCCATGACGATACCCTCATTCCGGCCCACCAGACCGCCAACCATATCCTCTGCGTCAACAGTGCAGTAAGAATAGCAGTTGTCCACATCGCCATCGTTTTCGCCTACCAGACCGCCGACACTACCTTCCCCGATAACGTCCGTGGTTGAGAAGCAATTCATGACCGTGGCGTAGTGATTGGCTCCCACGAGGCCACCAACGGCCCCATAGCCGGTAACGCTCCCGGTAGCGTAGCATCTGTCCATATTGCCTGTACTGCGCCACTCGCTGGTCCTGCCCAGGCCGCAGTTTTCGCCCACTAATCCGCCAACAAAGGAAATGCCTGTAACGCTCCCAGTCGCATAGCAGTCCGTGATTGATCCGGTATTTTTCCCGACGAGGCCCCCAACGTATCCTTTTCCTGAGACGCTGCCATCCACAACATAGCAGTTGGTGATAGCCCCCATTTCGATCCAACCTGCCAGCGAACCGACGCCTATGCCTGTTCCGGCATCTACGTTGGGATCAATCAGGCCCAGATTGCTGATACGGGCGTCGGGACCATCAATGTATCCGAAAATCCCCACACAGGGCAAATCTATAGACGTGTAGGTGAAGTTTGAGATAGTATGACCGTTCCCGTCAAACACGCCGGTGAAGGCAGGGAGGTAACCGGTCCCAATAATATTGAAATCCTTTCCCGTATAGCTGCTCAAATCGATATCAGCCATTAATTTGAAATGCTTGTCCCAGTCGTCCCAATTGGCACCAATTGCGTTCATCTGCCCGGCTGTATTGATCAGATAGGGATCCTCGGCTGTACCACTGCCACCCCCATATTTTGCCTGAACCGGCCAAGTTAGAAACAACACGCACAGCAGCCCTTTTACAAGACTCGTGCTACGTAGCGAAGCGCTACTTCGCAGAGTAGTATTTGCTTTCCCTCTCATTTTCCTGTCCTTTCAAAAAACAATAAATATATGATAACACTACGGCCTACGCAACCGCAGCACACTTCCATTATCAAGCCAACCAAAATGTGGGTATTCAAGGAACGGTGGCGTTTTATTCGCCTTGACGCTGAATGGTTATCTCCAGCGTCTGGTTTTCAAAGAGGACCAGCTTTTTCTTCAGGTTGATAACGAGACGGCCGTCCTTGAGCGCATAGTCGTTTTTGACGGGCTTGCCCGCCGCTGTTACAGAAACCTTCACCGACCGGAAAGTATCAGGAACGGCAAAGGCAAGAGATTTCAGACCCAATCGACCCCAGCGCAGCTCGATTTGTTCGCGTTGCGTTTTGCTGTCCCGTTTTTGAGCAAACATGCCCCAGCCCTCGGCGGCTGTGAAGGCGGCGCGGAAGTTCTCAGGCATTAGTCTCGGCGCAAATCCGAGATGACCTTTTGGGCCGTGGTACTCATAGCCGGCAAGGGCTGTATAGACGCCCCAACTGGCCATTGCCCGTGCATAGTGGTCGCCACATTCAACCTCATTAAACGGATTATGCCTGGCCGGGTGATAGCGCTCATGAATGCCACGGCAAATCGCAAGGGCCTCGTCAACCATACCCTCCCAGACCATATTGCCGGCCACCTGATACTCGATGCCTGTCCAGACCTCGTTCTTATAGCGAACGCCAGCTGCAAGGTACGGACTCTTAGGCCAGGTGCAGGTGAACAGGCCCGCCTCTCCGGGCCTGGCAAACCAGCGCTCCGGTTTGTACGCTTCGTTATACGGCCCAATGTCGGGCGTCCAGTTGTATTTCCAGACTGACTGCAGAGCCTTTTTGACATACTGCGGCGGATAAATGTAGTTCAGGCCGAGCTGATGTGCCCAGCTCTGGCCAAAAAGCTGGTCCGACAGGCAACCTTTTGCATACTGATGTTTCGGATGCTTGGTCAGGTCAACAAGCTGAATGAAGTATTCGCCGTCCCAGAGACGCTCGACAGTAAGGCGGCTGCCGCTTTCGAAGATTTTTCGGCAGCGTTCGGCGAACCGCTTGTCGCCCACTTCTTTTGCCATTTCTTCGGCGGCGCGAAGCGCAGCTAAATACAGCGAACCGACAAACGTGTTTGGCCCCTCGAAGTTAATATCGTATGTATTATGCTGACTGTTTTCGATGAGGCCGTCATTGTTGCCATCCTGGGCAATGGAGAACTCCAAAGTTTTTTTGATGCGCGGCCAGTTGCGCTTCAGAAAGGCATTGTCGGCGGACATCTGGTGCTCACGATATGCCTTGAGTACGGTGCCGCACTGACCATCGGCTGCATAAGCGCGGTTGCTCCTAAAGCCAACCAGTCCGCTTTTGGAGTCGAATCCCTCGCCGAAGTCCTGCATTTCCCTAGCGCTGCGCTCAAGCTGGGGGAAAAGACGGGCCGGCGCATGGGCATAGTTCCACACGTGGGTACAGGTACCCGGACAACTGCCGACGCCCTCCCACGCCCAGAATCGGCCGTTCTTCCACCACTGGCACGTCCCCGTCGCCAGATTGCTCACAGTTGAGTGCAGGCGGAAAAGCAGCCACCGGGGCAGCGTGCTGTCCTCGTAAAACGTCTTGTGCCACTTTTCGGTATTGCCGGCAAGACGGTCGTGGTTATCGAGGACGTAATGAGCAACCTGGGCCGCACTGTTAAAGCGGTTGGCGTACTCACGGCCATTCGGATGGTTGGGGAAAAACCACGCCAAGGCAAAAGTGAAAGTGCGCTTGGCACCCGGTGCCAATTCTATGGTGCGAGTAGCCAGGGCCGTACTTTGCCTTTCGGTAACCGGCCAGGCAACATTCTTCTCGGCGCCCAGCTTAACATCTCTATTGCCGAGGGATACAAGAAGCCTGCGAACTTCCTGAGGCGCAGCTCCCTCTTTCGAGAGAGCCAAGACCAGCGAGCCATAATCAGCAAGTTTGTCGAGCGGACCTATTGGTCCTTTGTGCGGCTCATCCGACAGCTCTATCTGGTCCGCGTTAATATGTCCCCAGCCACCGGAAAATTTATCAACGATTTGAATCTGAGCTGTTTTGCCCTCAAAATTTTCTACGTTCCAGAAGTACCATTCGAGTTTCTCGTTGCTCTTTCCGGTTGCCGTGCGCACAACTTTGTCGTCAATAAGCAAATTTATGCAGGTTTGGCCGGCGTGATTGCCACCGCCGAGAAGAAAGTTGATGAACTTCCGCGAGATTTTGAAAGGCGGCGATGTCAGCGTACCGTGAGGTTTGTCCCCACCCAAAAATGTATTGACAAGCCCCTTGCCCAAAAAGCCGCTCACCTTTTGCTGGCTTCTCAGCGTACCTTTCGCCGGTCCTTTACCGAAAGCTTGTCCGGTTACTTTCCAGTTGCCATAGTCTGTGCGTTCAAAATCGGCCAGAACAATTTTGGGCTGAGGCACTACAACCCCCTTTGGTACAGGTGCCTTCTCAGCGGTGTGCACAATCAACGTCCGCTTGTTTTCATCGACGAGCCGGCTTCGGCGCAGGGCGTGAACCGCCTTTGCCGAATGAATGAGGACCGTGTTCTCAAGCCATCCTAAAATGCCGACAGAGAGTTTTTCGGTTGATACATTCTCGACGCTGATATGAAATAGTGTCGCAGGCAGGGCTGAATCCTTCGCGTTGAGCGGAATAAAGGGAGAAAAGGCTTCCATCTCTACCTTCACGGGGAAATCCTTTTCACGGTAGCGGACAATACCCACAGGATATTCGCCGGCAAACTCCACCGTCCCAAAATCTTTGTCTAATGACTTCGCGAACCCCGCCAGCGGCGGGTTTTGATCCAAACCCAGCATTGCTGGGCTGCCATCTTGTTCGACAATCACGGCAAAACCAGAATCCACAGGCGAGTCCGGTATGTAGGTGCGATAACAGGTTGCCCCGTAACCGGTGAAGATATGCTTGTTGAAGATTTGCCAAAGGCCGAGCGTTCCGTCACCACGCAGATAGAGCTGCCCTGTTGCAATGCCCCCTACCGGCATGCCAATCGTCTCAAGCTCCTCGCCGCGATAGACTTCCTGCCGGCCCCGCTCAAAAAGACGCTGTAGCGCATCCTGTGTGAGCTTTTTGTCCGCGGGAACCAGATGTCCCGCTCGCTCCTCCTGTGCCTCGGTTTTACTGTGAACCGTCAAAAAAAAGCCGCAAACTACAAATCCGATTACGATTGGAGAAATCCATGAGCTTCTCATCTTTCATTTCCTTTCTTTTTTATTAAGGTGACAATTTAGATAGTTTCTTAACGTTCTTACGCATTGCCAACCGAACCTTCAAGTTTAATAACCAGCAAAGTCGGCTCTACAATATGCAGGTTATTCAAAAGAGGCTCAGAATATTTGATGTCTCCGTACTCGGCCTGGTTGAAATGATGCTGTTTGCCCACGTGATTATTCCAGTCCACTCCTTCAGTCAAAAAACCATACGGGCCGTGATGATGTTTAGCTATCGCCCGAAGGATAGTAAGCCCATCGGCAAGGTACGATTTGTTGTTAGTATCAATATAAGCTTCAATATACGCCAACGTCGCCTCGGCGTTTTCCCACAAGTAAGCCGTGTCCCAGCTTTTCTCCATAAAGAGCAGTCCTTTGGTCTGCACGCCATTTCTGTCCTCTTTCATCTTAAACTGGTCCAAACCCCCAAGGCATTTTTCGTAGGCAAAATCAAGGATCGTCTTCTCACCGAGTAACTTGGCCGCCTCTCGCAGAACACGGAACGCCACTGCGTATGCATTCTTTGGGTAATGCTTCCCGCTGACATCGCAGCGCCGGGGAAACCAACCGTTCGATGTGGACTTCACATTCGTGTTGAGCCATTCTGCTGTCTTTACGGCCGCGCTACGCATTTTGTGCCTTCGTTCACCATCAAGCTGGTCGCTAAAAAGAAGAATCTGATATGCAACTTTTGCCATAGAACCGGGACAGAACCAGTTATTCTTGTGCTGATAGTTTAGACAGAATTTATCGGTAGTGGTCTCACGATAGCCAGTTATGAAACCGGTTTCATAGTCGATAAATCCATTCTCTAATACATGTTCCAGCAGTGAAATCGCTTTTTTCTCCAGAGACGGATCTCTGATATGCCTGGCAAACATATATATTTCATAAGCACCACCAACAGCATTTGCCGCCCAGCCCGGCCCTTCGAGATTGCCAAAATCATGCCAGCCCATTACATTGCCCTGCTCATCTACAAAGCTCGACTTACAACAAAGATGCCCCTTGTAAGGTATCAATGTCCGCTCTGCAAACCTGACTGAATCACGCACAGAATAAAAAATCGTATAAGATGGATCCTGGGGTAGATAAACGGCCGTGCGTTTTTTGTCCCCATCATTGGTTAATTTTATTAGGGCACTTTTCTCAAACGGCATATACCAGTAGCAATAAAAACCTTCATTCGTCATCCCCAACGGCAGAGACTTATACTTGTTTACGCCGGCAGCGGTACCAAAAAAGTCTCCTAACGGCACCCAAACACTCGGCCTGGATTCGCCGTCCCAGTAAATGCTCAAAACAAGTTCGCGCAGCACATCACGGTCTTCAGGCGATTCAGGCAAATCCATACTCACCTTAAGAGCCGTGATAGCACGTTTGCCTCTTAGCCTGGCGACAGTCACCGTCGAGCCGGGTGCAACCGTCATACCTTCCTGCTCGATTGTTGCTTGACCTGGGCGCTGCCCTGCCGGGTCGAGGCCACATCGGGCAAGTATCTGGTTTGCTTTATTGAGAGCTTCGGATTCGGCAAGGGAGAGGTTACGCTCAAACGTCGGCAGAATGGTGCCTTTAGGATAAGTCGTGTACGTAAAATGGTAGTACCTTCCCCAATCTCCTTCTGCTGTGATTTTACACGACTTCTGGAACGGAATAGGGACATAGCAGTTCTGTCCCCTTGCTGTCATATGCACCAAAGAAGGGTACGTAAAAGGCTCATTCTCCCGATTGAAGTACCCTATAAACGGCAGGTCAACAGCAGGCTCCTCGGCACCATCAAGATAAATCTTTACGTGCCCCTCTTTAGCCAGCGCCGACCAGATTCGCCATATAACACCCGGCCCTTCAATCTCTGCAAAGACTTGCCTGTTGCCTTCTTCACGTATGATGCCGGTGCCATCGCGGTTAGCAGACCAATCGATGTACTTACCGGATGTTTCATCATACTTACTCCGCCTGTCATAGCTTGACCACTGAGCGCACTTTTCCCACGGTGCAGGCAGCGTTGCTAAGTGCTCCAAGTCGATAAGTCGATTTATAAGGTCGATATATGTCAACCTTTCTTCGGCGCCGGCCTGTGGTAATCGACCATACGCGCAAAAACTGCAAACTACAAACCAAATTACGATTGGAGAAATCCAGGACCTTTTCATTTTCCACTTCCTTTCTCTTTGTGACAAGTTAATGAAGATAAGTTTAATGACACTTCAAACTTGTTAATCGACTTTTTGAAGCCTCTGTATTGTAATAAAAAAGGCTCCTCCTTGCCAATGTGTTTCGTAAAAAACACACTTTGGCAAAGAAGAGCCTCTACTGCCGATACGTCTTCTGAAGTCTTAACGCCTTGGCCCGAATCGCTATCGGTACGGATCAGGAGTCCTGACCATGCGGGGCACGATTCCGATCAGGTTACATATAGACAAGGCTCTTCAGCATTTCCCGGTCACTCTCATCCAAAGGTAAGGATTCATCAGAGGAGACAACCTTTTTCTGCATGAAAGCTTACAATTTCCAAAAAAGAAGGTCGGCTTTTTCCGGTAATGCCGTAACGATATCATTGCGTTCCAGAAGATCACGGGCAAGATCATACAGATGTTAATAGTAGTGTGAAAAAGAAAATACCTATTAGTCGGAGCTATGACAGAAAAAGGTAATCGAGAAGGAACTCGGTTTTCCAGGAAATCCTTTCCAGCCTCAATGAGCTCGATCCACAACTTGCCTCGGAGAAGCCGCTTATTGGTCCATTTCGCATGAATTTGCAAGATACCCTATAAAAAGGAATCCGGCCCGTGACAGGAACCAGATCCCTAATGGATGTTTGATCGATTCGATTTAGTTGTTTAGCATCATCTCCATTTCAACCTCATCCGATTCTCGATTACCACGGCGCCCGCGGCCACGGGTGCCACGTTCTACCTTTTCTTCCTTGATGGTCCCGCCCCTGCCTTCACCAGCGCGGCTTCGAGAAACCATGGGAGTAAAATAATTCTTCAGATCCAACACCGGCGTATCGGGCCAAGCATCAATATCCTCGATCTCGATCACGTTGTCCTTCACTGAGATGATTTTGCACCGGCTCATGGCTATCAGGTTGGGTCGAACCGGCCAGTGCGTAGCGAAAACGCCTATCTTCGCATTCTTGTTGCCGCGAGCGCCGGGGCCTTCGCCACGACGGGTGCGCTCACCCTCGTGTCTGCGTTTTTCGAAGACCTTGGCCAGTTCGCCTTTCGAGACGGCCCCGTCATTGTCGGCGTCGGCCATTGAGAGCCGGCTCCAGAGGGACTCAGGGACATCTTCCTTTGTGAGCTTTCCGTCCTCGTTGCGGTCGGCGTTGCTGAAGAACTTGCCGGGATCGGGCGGATCGCTGGGTCCGGGGCGGGGCTCCACTTGAAGAATCGAGCGCTTCTCAGGGATGTCGTTCCCGTCCAACCAGTACAACACCCAAACCTCCGAGCAGTGCTCAAGTCCCAGGAGTCCGGGTTGGTACTTTTTGTCCACCACGATCTTGGTTCGTCCTTCTGCTTTCCTCACCCAGCCGATTGGGTAAACCGTGCACTTCTTGACCGCTTCCTGCTCTTCCTTCTGGCCGGGATCGGGCGGACCGCCGCGTCCCGGGCCGCCTCGTCCTTGGTGAGGAGGCTGTGCGTTGGCAACGCTGACGGTCAGCAGGACGACGCCCGCAGCCGTCAACGACGACACAGTGAGTAGCTGTCTGATTCGCATTGGTTTCTCCTTTGCAGCAAATGAATGATAGGAGATTTGATTTCAACATACACAAGTGATTATAGCACCGGGGGATAACGATTCAAGGAAGAAAACAGCGGCTTCCTTTATCCAAACTTGGCTGCGCAGCAGCATTAATTAATAACTGATAGGAAATTTGATTTCCACCGATTCGCCACGATGGACACTTGGTGGCTCCTCGCTGGGTTCCTGCTGCAGGATTTGCTTTGAGCACTGCCGGATATCAATGAAAACCCCATACCAGTTTAGTCCGCACTTTTGAGGAACCAGCCCTTGGCGTTCACATCGGTCCTAAAGAATGTCAGCAGCATTTCAGCCACTTTCTGGCGTCCCGATTGGCTTGGGTGCGTGCCGTCACCGGCCAGGTCCTCACGTTTCCAGATAAGGCCATCACTCTTGCGGGGTTTCATACCATCACCCCACAGGTAAGGCCCCCACAGAAGCAGCGGTGATTTAAGTTCACTTTTTTTGGGGTCGTAATTGAGTTCGGGTTTGCCTTTTATCTGGTCCTCAATCAGCCATCTGACAGAGAAAGCAGATTCATAAGAATACGGCTCGGGATTCAGTTGGCCGCCTGCATAGCCGGCATAGATTCGGCTGGATAAATAAGCAATTCGCAGGTTCGGGAATCTCTCCTTTAGTTTCTGAAGTATCACGGTGATGTTTTTCTGTAACACCTGGGCGTGCTTGGGGAACTCACCCAGATTCGCCGGCCCTATCTCGGCCTGCTTTATCCATACAAGCTGCACCTGTGCGGCGGTTACACCTGCACTCTTAATCCGCTCATCCATTATCACCCAGGGTGACGGCCTTTGTCTTTCGATATTTCTATCGGGTCTTTTGTACTTGTCGGGATAGGCCCATTGCGCAGCCGCCTGGCCACCCTGAGCACAATCGACAATAACCACACTGGGCGACTTGTTCGGTTCTGCATCAGCTATTTTCTTAAACTGTGAAAATTCCTGTGTCGTGTTGGACATTCCAAGGGAAATCAGGACGATTTTGCCATCTTTGGATGGCTCACCATTGGTATCGAGGGGCTGGATTTTGGTCAATTCCTTCTTGGCTGCGGCCTGATGCGAAGCGGGTGGAGTGTTTTTGCCGTTGCCGTATAGTCCGCCGGTCTGGCCCTTGTACTTTCCATCAACAAGTTCGGTAACGGGCATCATCCCTGTGGTTTCTTTGCCTTTTCCGGCCTGGTCACGTTCGGGGCGTCTCCTGCCTTCCGGACGGGCACGGCCCGGGCGGCCTCTTCCCCGCTGCTGCCTGGCGCGCTCCAGATAGGCTTTTTCTTCATCGGTCAGCGACTGGCCCTGGCGCTGTTTTTGCATCAACTCTCTGGCTTTTTGCCAATCGATTGGGTCATCATCAGCAACCAATACCACAGCCAGAACCACCAGAATAACCACGGTTGAAATTAGGTACCGCTTCATAATACTGACCTCCAAAAGAGATTAAAAAAACTACACTTCAATTTATTCCCACTGCGGAAATTAGCTTTTTTACAAACCTGCTCGCATATGCTCGGCATGGACACAAATGCGCAATCCTTTATCGCGGCGAGCCGAGTTGCCCACTCGGTCCCTTCAGTCTTTCCTCTCTATTAGGAACCTTGCAGGCCTTATCGAGCGTATTTTACAGTGCAGCCGTAAGGCTTAGTCTTCGGCGTGCTTACCGCTTTACCGGCGGTCAACTCCGACAAAGCCTTGTCAACATAGTTAACCACGCCTTCTTTCTTTCTGCCCAATGGCGAGTCATCAATCGCACCCTCATAGACAATACTACCTCTGGGATTTATGATGTATATATGGGGCGTAGTCTCGGCGCCGTAGGCGTGGCCCACCTTTCCCGACCTGTCATCGAGTATCGGGTAAGGCAGCTTGTGCTGCCGGGCAAAGTCTTTGTTTGGCTGTGGAGTTGTATGGTTTGTGCTGTTTACAGCGAGCCAGACGACGTTTTTGCCCTTGTATTTTTTTGCAAGCCCGACCATCGTAGCTTTTGTCTCGTAATGGTATCGGGAGTACGGACACTCGAAATTCAGCCATTCCAGCACCACAATTTTGCCCCTGTAGTCGGAAAGACTTACATTTTTGCCGTCAAAGCTGTTTAGCTCAAACGCCGATGCTCTTCTGCCTAAACTTTCGTCCTGGACATCTCTTCTTTGCCTTGCCGTCCGCTCCCTGGACGGTCGTTCCCTATCTGGACGTTCCCTGGGCGGTCTCTCTAATCTTTCAGGCCTTGGCCCGGATTCTGGCTCCCCGCCTCTCGATTCCCTCTGGTACCTGGCAATGAGCCTTTCCAGACGACTGGCTGTCTGTGTGGCCTTTTCTTTTACCGCCAGGTCGTGAATCGCCCTTAGCTCACCTATGGATGGCTGACGGCCTGCTTGAGGCCGGCCTGGTCCTCTTAGTTTTGCGAGTTGCTCTTCAATGGCTCTAATCGCCCTCTGTCGTTCTTGACTGGCTTTGACCATCTTTTCTCTTAGCTTGGTTCTTTCTTCTTCAGAGAGATCTCGAAATGAGCCTCTGGCTTCACGCCCTGTGCTTTGCATAGCTGCTTTGAGTTTCGCAACCTGCTCTTCAATCGCTTCGATCGCTTTTAGTTGTTCCTGTCGCCCTGTGACAGGACGTCCGGCGCCAAACCTCTCACGCATCACGGCCCTGAGCTTCTCCCTTTCCTCCTCAGACATATTCTCAGATTTCTCTCTCAGTTGACGCATTTCGGCTCTGAACTTCTCTCTTTCGGCCTCTGACATATTCTCAAATCTTTGCCTCATACTCTCGGCTTGTGCTCTCCGTTCTCTCTGCACTCTCTGCGCGGGTGTTTCCTCGTCCTGGGCGAATGCGCCCCACGCAACCGCCAGAACTACCAGAACGGTCACCGTTGAAATTAGATACCTCTTCATAATATTAGCCTCCAAAATAAGTTAAACTGAGATTTACCATGATTCTTTCCTAATAGAATATCACATCCATCTAAAAAGTCAATCTTTCCGGCAACCAAGAGACGCAAAAAAGTTCCTGACACACTCTTTTTCTTTTTAGCTTCTTTGGTTCGTTTCTCGGCGGTTTGAAATTGGGTTTGTTTGGGTTTGAATTGGGTTTGTTTTGGGTTTGATTGGCATCGAAATTGGCTTAAATTGGGTTTGATTGGGTTTGAATTGGGTTTGTTTTTTTGCCCCGCCAGCGGGATAAAATTTTTATAAGCCGTTGTTATAATAGAGCTTACGTTCATTTGGGTATCCTGGAAATTGGGTTTGTTTTGCATAAAAAGTAGCTGATTTGTAGAGGGTTCTCGACAGATGTAGAGGAGAATTTCGTCAAACGGATGCGCAGCTCGTATCGGTTGCGTTAAGCGTAAATCGTCGTTTAAGACGTAACCGAAAGACAATAAACGAAACGAGAAGCGTAACCGCAACCGGATATTCGGTACTTGGCCTGCTGATCTCCTGCATCCCGATCCCCTGGCCTGCTGATCTCCGCTCACCGTCATCCCCTTTTCCTGATTGGTTCCGTCCAAGGAAGGCCGGATCTTCGATATTTACGAACGATGCTTTTTGGCGTGTATCTGCTGATACGAAAACGTGCGGTTCTCCGCTATATCTTTCGCTTGATGGCGGTTTAGGTTAGCCTGTTAGCTAACATAGGCGTATTATAACATAATATCAAACAAAAGTCAATAAAAAACGGCCAAAAATGAACTTTTTTTGGTTTTGACTGAGTTCATCGATTTGAGCCGTGTTCTTGTCTGTTTTTCGTGGTGGTATATAGGGGGATTAGGTGTGCTGTTTGATTCTTTTGAATCTTCAATACTCAGATTCACTCCGATAAATTATACGAGTAGCAAGGATTTTTTTAAAATAATTTGATTGTTGTGATTCTTATAAGGTATGTGTTTGCTGCTCCCTGTCATAATCAGATTCCTCTGGTTCAAATTCAAAAGGGTGACCATACTTAGAACATATTGCCCGAACTGTACCATAATCAGTTAATTCGATGTTTTCAGGGTCATACTCGAAATCAGATTCACATTTCAGACATTTTACTTTCGCCATTTTATAACCTTTCGATTTGTGGTTTTTCAGGCTAAATCACTATTTGAAAAGTTCAAAAAGTTCTTTAATAGTCAGGTCAAATTGCTGTCCAGTTGACAATATGAGTGCTATAAGTTCTGCAGTGTTACGGGCTGAAGTCAAAGCACCTTTAACTTTTTCCAAGAAGCCCCGCTTTTTGTCCTCTGATTCAAGCTCATGAAGCTTCTCGTCAATCTTACTCTGTATTTCAAGTAACATTTGTACTTGGAAAGATTGGCTTTGCTGCTGGGTTTGACTGATTACTGTGGATGGCATACCACTGAAGGGAGCTACCTCATCCGAAAAATACTTGCCGTAAAGTCTCGAAATCAGACCGCTAATTTTAGTGCGTTAGGTGTTTGTATCCCTCCAAGAATAACCTCCACTTCCACTTCCACTTCTTTGTGGAGTCAACTTGAACCGACTATAATCTTCGCCAGAAACGTTGTTCAATTCATCGATTAACTCGTTGAAATGATTCCATAAGGCCGCGTCGTCCATCGCTGCCTGCTTCGGAGCCTGTGAAAGACAACCCTGAAGTTCGGCATATAATGGCCTGATTCTTTCGATATCCACCATTCGCTTAATCTCCCAATTTATGTATGATGTAGCAACTGACTGATTCTAAAAACAATACGTTTGTTTTGCAAGGGAAAACCTTTATTTATTGGGCTTTGATTGTTGCATTTTTTGGTCGGCCAATGGTATGATATAGGAGCGAGTTGTTCTGTTTGGGATTTATAAAGACACTGTATAGTCAGTGATTAGAAGAAAATCGATTATCTGCAAGTTAAATGAATAAGAAAAAAATAATTATCCCAGTATGGATTCTGATTTCAGTGCTAATGCCTATACTCTACTTAAGTATGAGAACAAGCGATTACGACAAAGTTATTAATACTTATTTTGAGAAAGATAAATTCGTCCCTGACCCCATCAAAGGAAAACCGCGTCCAATTCCATTAATAGTAAGAGGGCAAACATTAATTGATGTGTTAAAAATTACGGTTTTTGAATTAGTTAGTATTACTGGTTTAACAATTTTTATTATCTCAAAAAAAGATAAAACCGATTATCAAAAACAACAAATAACATAAGTCAAATAGAGCAGTAAATATAGTAGAATATAGTATAATAGATTCTTTAACCCTTTCCAGCTTTTTAGTCAAAATGCTGAAATGATGAGATTGCCGCGTCGGCCTTCGGCCTCCTCGCAATGACCCTTTCAAATGATTAATGATTATTGGTGATGGAACCCCGCAATGAATTGCGGGGCTAAATATTGGGGCAACCACGTTATAAATCAGGGCAACCACATGGGGTTGCCCCTACTTACAAAGATAGAAATTCCCTGTTGCCAGAGCGAACCTGCCCCGAAAGAGACCGGGGCAGGTCGCCTGATATTATATTACTTTTGTTACTATAATCTACACTTGCAGTCAAAGCGCTTTACTATAAATCGGTAAATCGGCGCTTTGTTGTTTGAAACTCAACGATTTCTCTGTCTGGCAGCGCCCTCTTGGCCGCCTGGCGTCCTTGTCGTCCTTGTTCCCCGCTGACCGCCTTGAGGCCTTTGGCCAGCTCCCGGCGGCCTGCCTCCAGATCCTCTTTGTCCACGACCTCTGGCAATCAGGCTTTGGAGAAGCTTGGCGGTTTCCTTGGCCTTCTCTTTCGTCGCCGCCGCTTGGATTGGCTTGAGGTCGCTCGTGCTGATGATCAAGTACTGTGCACCTTCCGGAGCCTGTCCCCTTCGACCTTGTAGTCTGGCAACTTGCGCTATGATTGTCTGAAGTGCTTGCTGCCGCACCTGGCGGACCTTCGTCATCTTCTCCATTAGTTTGGCCCTTTCGTCCTCGGGAAGGTCTCGAAATCCGCTTGCAGGCCGTGTGTACTGCGCGGCTTTGAGCTTCGCCAGTTCTCCTTCAATCGCCTTGATGGCCTTTTGCTGGTCTTCGGGACTCATGGAACCGCCACGTCCGAAACCGCCTCTCTGGGCCCTGAACTTCGCCCTTTCCTCCTCTGACATGTTCTGAAATCTCTCTCTCATTTTGGCTCTTTCTTCCTCAGAGAGGTTTTGCCGGCCTTCAGTGGCGCGCCTACCTCCTCTGCCTTCTTGCTGCCCAAATGCGGCCCAGACCACTGCCAGAACCACCAGAACAGCGACTGTTGAAATTAGGTACCTCTTCATAATTTTAGCCTCCAAAACAAGTTAAAAAAGTTACAATTCTACTAACTCCCACTCTGGAAATTAGTGTTTTTACAGACCTTCTCACGTACATTATATATAGACGCAAATCCAGAACCTTTTATTGCGATTTATTGCGATAATCTGTAAAAAGTCCAATAGTTCTGATAATGTGTGAGGCCGGATTCCTCAAGGACAGATACCATCAGAAATCCACTCCGCAACCGTTGAGCGCGGCCCTACCCTCCAACTACGTCCGAGCTGAAATTGCGCCCTTGACTTCACTCAAAAAACTCGAAATCCCAACAAGCATCTTCTCTCTGTCGTCCAGGTTATCCTCTATCAGTCCCACTATTTTTGAGCCGATTATTACCCCGTCGGCCCCCGCCTGAGCGACAGTTGCCGCATGTTCGGCTTTACTGATTCCAAAACCTACGCACACCGGCACGCTGGTAAGCTCCTTCAATTTGCCGAGAAGCCCTTCAATCGTACCGGAGAGTTTTTCTCTGCTGCCGGTAACACCTAACACCGAAACGGTGTAGATAAAACCGGTAGTTTTGGAAGCAATCAGCTTCATTCTCTCAGGGCCGGTAACCGGCGTTACCATAAAAACTGTATCAAGCCCCGCCGACTTAGCAGGACCAATAATCTCATCGGAATCATCAATACTCAAATCAGCAACCAGAACGCTGTTGACGCCGGCCTTGTGGAAATCGCTGAAGAATTTCTCTATGCCATACTGATAAACCAGGTTGTAATACATCAACAGTCCGATGGGAACATCCCTATAATCCTTGACCTTTCGGATAAACTCCAGGGCCCTTCCCAAATTCATCCCGCTCCTCATTGCGCGAATGTCAGCCTTTTGAATTGTCGGCCCATCCGCTATCGGGTCGGAAAACGGTATCCCCAATTCAAGAACATCAGCCCCGGCATCGATAGCTGTTTTTACAATCGCAATACTCGTATCAAAATCCGGGTCGCCAATCACGAAAAACGGTATCAACGCCGCCCTATTTTGCTCTTTTAGTTCTGAGAAAACCTGCTTATATGTCTTCATCAATAAAATCCTTATCTAACCAGCTAATTAGTGTCTGTTGTGGTAAACAATAACCGACGATGTCACCCCTGCGGAAGCAGGGGTCCAGAACGAAAAAGCTGGATTCCCGTTTTCGCGGGAATGACAAATAATGTTTCCGCAACAAGAACTAATTAACAATCGTCAATCAATATGCCCTGCTGAAAACGTGAACTGTCATTCTGAGGCGAATCCGAAGAATCTCATCTGTTGAGTCATAAAGAAATTCTTCACTCCGCTGCGCTCCGTTCAGAATGACAGTTTTTATAATTTTTTAACAGAGCATAATCCATAATCAATTTTCCAAGGGTCTGCGTTTCTCCACAATCGAAACATCTTTATCACCCCGGCCGGAAAGATTCACAACCGCTATTTGTTCGGCATCCAACTTGCCTTTTTGGCTGACAAGATATGCTAAAGCATGTGCGCTCTCCAGCGCCGGCAGTATCCCCTCACTTTTGCTCAGCAGCCCGAATGCGTCGAGTACCTCGTCGTCTTCTGCCGCAACGTATTCTGCTCTTCCGGTATCTTTTAACAGACAATGTTCCGGCCCAACAGCCGGATAATCCAGCCCCGCACTTACCGATTCGGTATCATGAATCTGGCCTTCTTCATCCTGCAGCAGGTAGGCCTTTGCACCGTGCAGGATACCTACGCTTCCAACCACAAGTGTCGCAGCGTGCCTGCCGCTGCTCAGGCTCCTGCCGCCGGCTTCAACACCAATTAGTCTGACGTCTTTGTCATCTATAAAGCCGGAGAAAATACCTATCGCATTACTACCTCCGCCTACGCAAGCCACTATCATATCCGGCAGTCTGCCGAGCTGCACGAGACATTGTTGCCTGGCCTCTTTGCCGATACAGGTTTGAAAATGCTTCACTATCGTGGGATACGGATGCGGCCCACATGCTGAGCCGAAAAGATAAAACGTATCGGTAACGTGAGCCGTCCAGTAGCGAAGCGCATCGTTGATGGCATCCTTCAATGTCCCCGTCCCACCTTCAACATCAATCACTTCCGCTCCGCAGAGTTTCATCTTATGAACGTTGACACTCTGTCGCTCGATATCGATTACGCCCATAAAGATTTTCGTTTCCATCCCGAACAGGGCACCAATCATCGCCGTAGCCAGACCGTGCTGGCCGGCGCCGGTCTCGGCAATGAGCTTTGTCTTGCCCATATATTTGGCTAAAAGGCCCTGTCCGAGCGTATTGTTGACTTTATGTGCCCCGCCGTGCAGAAGGTCCTCGCGTTTTAGATAGACCTTGAAACCGACATGCTCGCTGAATCTTTTCGCATAATAAAGAGGGCTTGGCCTGCCTGCATATTCTCTCGAAAGCTTCGCCAGCTCCGCTACAAACTGCCGGTCTTCATAGAAACGATAAAAAGCCTCTTCCAATTCTTCCAATACCGGTATCAAAACCTCAGGCACATAGAAACCGCCATAGTCTCCGAACCTACCCTTGTATTTCATAGCTCGTTCCTCGTATTGTGTATGCGTGGTTTGCCACCACACATTTACATGTGTGGTATCCTTTTTCTGACATTCCCCACACGTAAGTGTGGGGTCTCTTGCCCGGCTCAGCCTCGCAAGTGCTTTATATTTTCGAACAGTTTTTTCATTTTCTTATGGTCTTTTTTACCCGGCTCAGCTTCTATCCCGCTGCAAACATCAATTCCATAAACTCCTAATTTAACCGCTTCCGCTGCGTTGTCCGGATTTATCCCACCGGCTAAGAAAATACGCTTGCCGATATGTCCTATGACGTTCCAGTCGAAGGTCAGCCCTGTGCCGCCATACTTCTCAGGGTCGAAAGCATCTAACAGAATAGCATCCGTGAAAAAGCTCTCCGCTCTTTCAATGTCTGTTTGGTCTTTTACACGTATTGCCTTCATCGTCTTTACATTATGAGAAAGGAACAACCGGCAGAACTCCGGGTCTTCGTCGCCATGCAATTGAATCCAGTCTAATTGGCAAAGGTTTTTCGTCTTGTTGATTTGCTCAATCGAAGCATTAACAAATACCCCAGCGGTGTCTATAAAGCCCGGCAGTTTGTTTATTATATCCGCAGCTTTTTCCAGCGTTACGAATCTCGGGCTTTTCGGATAAAAATTAAAGCCCAAAATATCCGCACCCATATCCATCGCCGCCGCAGCGTCTTCGTAATTGGTAATACCACAAATTTTAATCTTCACTATCAACATATTCGTCGCTTGTATTACGAACCCCTGTCATTCCTTCGCTTTGCTCAAGGACAGGTCTGAACGAAGCGCAGCGAAGCGAAGAATCTCCTTTTCGTTAGCCAGGTTCTTCGGCCCTTCGGCTTTGCTCAGGGCAGGCTTTTTTTCGCCTCAGAATGAAAAAATCCTATTTTGCCTCATGCGTTCGAGACTTCAATTAACTTTTCCAGAGAAGCTGACGCTCCGCCTTCGCTGACCGAAATCTCCGCTGACTTGATTGCCGAGGTGAAATCATCGGCCAGACCGCCGGCGATTATCGCAGCCGCAGCGTTAAGAACAACAATATCCTTGCGGGGCCCACTTTCTTTAGCGCTTAGGATGTCCCTTAAAACCTTCGCACTTGTTTTGGCGTCGGTTACTCTTAAATCTTCTATATCAGCCAATCCGATACCTAACTCTTCCGCATTCAACTCTTTACTTGTGATTTGACCCTCTTTTAGTTCGAGTATTTTGGTGGTCGTTACTGTGCTTATCTCGTCCATTCCCTTGCCGTGAACCACCATTGCGTACTGTGTACCCAAGAGCTTCAGCGCCTCGGCGACAAGCTGCATCAAACCTTCGTCGGCCACACCTAACACCTGCCTTTGCGCATCAGCCGGGTTCGCCAAAGGCCCTAAAATATTGAAGACCGTCCGAAAGCCGAGACTCTTGCGTATCGGCTGAACATATTTCATCGCCGGATGGAACATAGGCGCGAACATAAATCCGATATGTGCTTCTTTTATGCACTCGGCTACAACCTCAGGCCCAGGATCTATTTTAACACCCAACTGCTCAAGCACATCAGCCGAGCCGCACTTGCTGGTTATCCCGCGATTGCCATGCTTGGCAACATAAACCCCTGCCCCTGCCGCCACTATCGCTGCTGCCGTCGAGATATTGGACGTTTTAATTGTTCCGCCGCCTGTGCCGCAGGTATCAACCAGATTATCAATATCAACCTTCACAGCAACAGCATGGCTTCGCAGCGACCTTGCAAGCCCTGCAAGCTCCGGTGCCGTCGGTCCCTTGACCCGCATCGCTGTAAGAAACGCTGCAATTTGAGCTTCGGGCACCTGCCCTTCAAAAATCACATTCAGCAGGCTCGTCGCCTGCTCAAAACTCAAATCCTCACCCTCCAGTAACGGCTGAATATATTCGATTATTGATGCCATTTTCAGCTACCTTAACAAAATTCGAACATCGTGCTACGTTTCTTTCCTCCACACACTTACGTGTGTGGTATCCATTCCCCACACATAAGTGTGGGGTTTCTTTCGTTTTAGGTTTTTCGTTTTTCCGCTATCGACAACACGTTCTCAATTATCTTACCACCTGCCGGAGTCAAAATGCTCTCCGGATGAAACTGCACACCGAATATCGGAAAATCTTTGTGGCGGACTCCCATAACAATCCCTTCAAACTCAGCGGTTTTCTCTAAACATTCCGGCAGCTCCAGCACACAAAGACTGTGATAACGTCCTGCCTGCAGCGGATTTTCAACACCGGCAAATACGTTTTTTTCATTATGAGTTATTCTCGAAGGCTTGCCGTGCATCGGCTCCGGCGCATGGCCGATTTTACCGCCGAAATACTGCACAATAACCTGGTGACCCAGACACACGCCTAATATTGGCAGTTTGTCTTTGAAGTAACCTACCGCCGAGAGCGAGACACCAGCCGTATCCGGCGTGCCCGGCCCAGGCGAAATCACAAGCAGGTCAGGGACAAACTCTTCAGCTAATGCTTTAAGCTCTTCGAGCGCAGTGTCGGCCCGGTAAATCTTGGCCTGGCAGTTGCGCTTACAAAAATCATCGACCAGATTGTACGTAAACGAATCGAAGTTATCGATGAATAAAATTTTTCTGCCTTTGTCTTCCATAGCATTGTTCCTATTTTTTTCTTTTTACCCCTCACTCACGTTCGGGGCTCTGTCTTCTGTCTTTCTACTCTCCACGAATCGCTCGCAAACAGGACCTTGCTTTATGTTCGGTCTCCTCAAACTCTGTCTTCGGGACACTGTCGTGCACGATACCAGCACCAACTCGAATATAAGCGGTATGGTCCCTGACCTGCAGGCTTCTTATAGTAATACAACTGTCGAATTGACCATCGACCGTCAGATAGCAAACAGCCCCGCCGTAGTAGCCGCGCTTGGTTTTTTCCAGCAGACGTATCAGTTTCATTGCTTCAATCTTCGGAGCCCCCGTGAGCGTCCCCATATTCATCGTGGCAAGATACGCACTCAACGCATCAAGCTCAGCCGCGAGCGTGCCCTTGACGTTACTTACCAGATGCTGGACCGAGGCGTATTTTTCAACCGTCAGCAACTCTGTAACGACTCTGCTGCCCGGCTCAGCCACACGTGCAATATCGTTTCTCGCCAAATCAACCAACATTATATGCTCTGCCAATTCCTTTCGGTCGAGCTTAAGTTCGGCCTCATACCTGAAATCGGTATCGTCATCGATTGTTTTGCCGACCCGGCCCCGGGGCTTCGTACCGGCTATCGGCCTAATCTCAACATTACGTGTCTCCGTACCGCTGACACGCAGATTCAACTCCGGACTCGAACCCATCAATATCGTATTGGGCGTGTTTAGATAAAACATATATGGCGAGGGGTTCAGCACACGAAGCCGTTTATAAACATCCAGCGGCTCATCCGGGCAGGGCTCGGTTAGCGTCCTGCTCAAAACCACCTGAAAAATATCGCCGTCAATGATATGCTTCTTGGCGCTGCTCACCATTTTCTCATATTCCGGCTGTTCGGTATCAGTCGAGGCAGATGGGAGCGAGCCGGCATAACTTTGGCCCTTCGGTGCATGAAATCTTGCAATATTGAAATAGTAGTCGAAGCAATTCTGTGCATCGACGATTGCCGCATCACGGTCGCCGTTGGTTACGATACAATTGACAATCACATAACCTTTGCCGTGCTCGTGGTCCATCAGAAAGATATTGTCGGCGAAGTACAGTTCGTAATCAGGATTGCCCAACAGGTCTGTCTCGCTCGGCGGAAGCTTCTCGAATTGGTCTATAAAATCATAGCTTAAAGCTCCGAGCAGTCCGCAGGTTATGCGGAACGGCTTACTCGCCAGGCGAAATGCAAACGCAACCGCCCGTAATACATCCATTTGATTTATGCTTGTCAGACGTGTTTGCTCATCAACTATTTCTTCGATTTGTTTAATTCGGCCTACAATTGCCTCCGGGCCGAATTCGACCGATTCACAAAAAGCGAACCTTTCTTTCTTAGCGGACAAATAATCCAGTATGCGTCTGCCGGTATTACTCAGGGCGTTGATGCTAAAATCAGCACCGGTGCCGGCAAGGTAAAGTGCCGGCCTTGCCGTGCCGAAACTCAGTGCTCCACTGCCTGCCAAGTATTCCCTGGACTCAAACAAACAGCAGTTTTTAGCCCGGCCGTAGTCGCTCAGCTTGGCAAAAAAATCCACCGGCTCCTCAATAGCAATTTGCTTGACGATGGGCACGATTTGCCCCGGCTGAGCACTATGTATTATTTGCCTGTAATCTTCCATATTCCTGAACCTTTTATCGGTACTTTCTATTGCTAAATTGCCCAAAATACAAACAAAAAAACAGCCTGCCGTTTTCCGACAGGCTGCTTTCTCTGAACACTCTACTAATTTTTTTTACAGCAAATTACCGCTTGCCTGTCGGATTTTATCCCGCAGGCCACCACCAACAACTCATATTTGTACGGTTAATCTGCCTCATAATCATATATTAAACCAAATTTGCCCCCTTTTGTCAAGCTTGATTGCAAAAATATTTCCGTTTTTTATACCCTACCTCATTCTTGTACAAAAAACCGCACACTTTATCGGTATTTCCTGTCCTTGATTTTTGACTAATCTTCTACTTTCACCGGATAAATGGTTACCTTGTTTTGATATACCTTCGGGGGCAGCATATTCGGCTCCGGATTGGCCAGCATTCCTTCGAGTCCGCTTAGGTCTTTTTCAGATTTGCTCAGACTGCGCTCTAACCCGTCCACTTCTCTCTCAAGGTTAGCTCGCTGATTGTAAAAATCAAGGAACTCTTTCTCCCTATTGCAAATCCGAAGAGTAGCTTTTTTTCGGGCCTCAACACCTCTTAGTTCAACCATTTGCTCGACGAACATCTCATCAAGCCTATAGTTGACCTGGTTGGTTTGATTTCGGACTCGTTCCTGGCCGCTTCGAAACCGTTCGATGGTTTTCATCTTTTCACGGATGCCAGCAAGCTCGATCTCCAAGGTATCCAGCATCTTGACCATTTGAAGCATAGTTTCCATGGCCTTTTTATATGCTTGGCCTCCATCAAGCGAAAAATAGCGAGCATTCTTGATTTCCTTATATTTTGACTCCGCAGCCTTGGATTGTTTCTGTTTTTCAGGCAGCTTCTTTTTAATGTCGCTTATTTTCTCTTTAGTTCTGCTTAGAAGCTTTTTGTCCTCCTGCATTCTTTCGTCAGCCTTTTCAGTTAAAATTTCACAAAATGCCTCAACCATCTTCTTAGCATCCATTTCGCTGACTGCATACAGAAAATATCGACTATAATTTCGCACTTTATTGCTGTGTCCCACATATAAAAAGAAGTCTGATTTTTCAACAAATTCGCGTTGTTTCTGGGTCATGGAACGCCCTGCGGAGGTCTGCAAAATCATCTTTCCACCTTCAGTGCCGGGAAAAAACCAGGCCTTTGACACAAACTTTATTCCTTCACTACCGACAACGTATGTATAGAAATAGCAAATTTCTTTGTTGTCACCCATTATCAAGACTTCGGCAACGTGGCTCGGTTTGATAGGCCCTTGGCAGAGTTTTTTAGAACGGGGGTGTGCCCAGGATTGTAATCTTTTATTGTCGATTTCGAATTTCAGTTCTGTTTTTGCCTCTTTGCGCTCAGCACCCAATAATGTTGCACAAATACAGGCTAAAAGCAGGACCATTACTAATTGAAGTTTTCTTGACTTAATCATTTTTCTAATCTCCTTCACTAAATTATTGTATCTTTAATTTGGCTTTGGCTGCCGCAGACGTTTCCGGATATGTCTCGACAATATAACGATATTGCTCTTTTACAATTGACTGGGCATCGGGATATTCGGCTAAGAGTTCCGTCGCGGCTAACAATCGAGCAGCGCTTCCCGATTCGATTATTTTCCGTTCTATCTCTGCAAAGCTTATTTCTTTCTTTACAGGCCTCGACAACGTACGCCATACAATAGAAGTTGTTACAACAAGCAAAATGCCTGCTGCAATTGCAGCATATCTTGGCCAATGAACTTTCCTGGGTTTGCCCAATATTGGAGCACGAATCTCTTTTGCATCCCTAAGTCCATCCTCCCAGATGACCCCCGCAAGCTCAAGTGATTTCCGAAGTGCTTTCAGCGTTTCTCGGCAATGTTCGCACTCGGCTAAATGCTCAGCTACCTCTTTTGACTCGTTCGTTGATAACCACCCATCTGCGTAATCTACGAGCATCTCTCTAATCTTTTCGCACGACTTTTCCATTACTGCCCAACACCTCTTTCTAATAATCTTTTAGCAAGAATCATCCGTGCCTCTCGCAGACGGCTTCGCACAGTGGAGGGGTTAAGCCCCAATATTTCGCCTACCTCTTTGGAATTTAAATCACAAAAATATCGCAGTACCACAGGCCCCAGAAGACAATCATCCAGTTTTTTCAAGCTCTCTCGCACAATCTCAAGCTCCTCAGCGTCAATTACCTTTTCATCTGTTCTGTTCGAATTCGTTTTACTTTCTGACCGCCGTTTCAGCATTTCGCACGCTCGTCTGCGAAAGCTTCTCCGGCGTCGATGCTCCATCAAACATCTGTTGACCGTTACTTTTATCAGCCATTTAACGCTATCCTCTCTGCTTTGGTACTTACCGGACTGCTTTAATGCCTGGATTGATACATCCTGCAGCACATCTTCGCCGTCCTGTGCACTCAATCCCAAACCGGCCACAATCCGCTTAAGCTGCCAAAGCTCCGCTAAGAAGACATCCACAAAGTTCGATTCTGATGACCGTTCGCCGGCTGCCTGGTCCATTTGGGCCGTAAAATCCGAATTTATCTCATTCACAGTCTGCATCCACTACGAGTCAGCCTTCGTTCATCTATCAGTATAATGATCAAGAGCATCGAAGTGTTGGCAAAAAAATAGAATATTTCGCCCGAAAACGACAGGTTTATCGCAAAGAATTGAAAAAAACAAGGTTAAACCACAGAACCGGCTCCGAGTTTTTCTGACTCCTGTATGCTCAGATACTGCGACGGTGCCGCAGCCGGTCCACCGCTACCGCCACTATGATAATCGCACCGGTGATAATCTCCTGCACCCAATTCGGTAGTCCCATCTGCGTGCACCCCGAAGCGATAGTGGTCATTAACAGAGCCCCCACCAGCGTACCGAGAATCGACCCTTCTCCACCGCTCAAACTGCCGCCGCCGATTACCACCGCGGCTATCACATTTAACTCTAATCCTACCGCCACCGTAGGGTCGCCCACGGTCAATCGTGAAAACTGCATCAGTCCAGCCAACCCGGCAAAAGCCCCGCACAGGGTGAAAACTAATACCTTGACCCGCTCCACCGCCACGCCGCACAGTCGGGCTGTTTGCTCGTTTGAGCCGATGGCGAAGGTATGCCGCCCAAGCCGAGTGTATCGCAGCAGTGCCGCCACAGCCACAGCTAAAATAATCAGCACCCACACCCCCGGCGGCAGCAGCATCCAGCTTCGCTCTTTCGGCAGCGAGGCCAGCAGCTCCTCCAGCCATCGCAAACGCTCCGGGTCAACGTCGATTTTCTGCTCCCGTCCGATGCCCTTGGCTGCGCCCCGAACAACTAACATCATACCTAATGTAACGATAAACGACACCACGCGCAGCCGGGTTATCAGCAATCCGCTGACTAATCCGAAAAATGCCGACGCCGCCACGCCCCCGACTGCAGCCGTCAGCGGATTCACCCCGGTATATCGCAGAAGCCAGGCAATCACCACCGTGCTCAGCGCCACTATTGAACCGACGGAAAGGTCAATCCCCCCGGAAATAATCACCATCGTCATACCCAAGGCCGCCACGCCTACTATCGTCGTCTGCCGGGCAATCATTTCCATGTTCCGCGTTGTCGCAAAACTCGGCGGCGCAATCAGCACAAACACCCCGTACACCACCATCAGAGCCAATACCGGCCCAAGAGTATTCAGCCAGCTCCGCCAATTGAATCCTCTTTTTTCTTTCGGTGTCATCAGCTTATCGCTCATGTGCTAACCTCCTGGCCGGTCGCCTCTAACATAAGATTATGCTCGTTCACTTCGTCAATCCGGTGTGTCGGCCCCAACTTTCCGCGGCACATAACCGCCACCCGGTCGCAGACACCCATCAACTCCGGCAGATAACTGCTTACCATCAGCACCGCTTTAGGCTCTCGCCCTTCAGCCGGTGAACCGGTCGCCAACGCGTTAATCAACTTGTAAACCAGCGCCTTGGCCGCTACGTCAATACCCCGCGTCGGCTCGTCTAACAGCAGCACATCTACGTCGTGCTGCAACAATCGGGCTACTGCAACCTTCTGCTGGTTGCCGCCCGATAGAGAAGATACCAATTGCCTGGGCCCAAGGCAGCGAATATCCAGCCTTTCTAACCAGCGCCGCGTAGCTTTGTTCTGTCGGCTCGGCAGAACCAGCCCAAGCGGGCCAAAGCCTTTCAGTTTGGAAAGCGTCACGTTGTCCGCCACGCTCAGAGAAAGCGCCAATCCCTCTTCCTTGCGGTCCTCACTCAGAAGACCGGCCCCCTGCATCCACCGTCTCACCGGCGAAGCAGGCCCGGTGTAAACGCCTAATCGAATCCGCCCCCGCTTGACCGGCTCCAGCCCGAACATGCTCCGCAGCAGTTCCGTTCGCCCGGCCCCAACCAGCCCGGCGATACCCAATACCTCCCCGCGATGCAGCTCCAGACTCGCCGACTTGGGCTTTTCCAGGCCAGCCAAATCTTCAATCTCCAAAATCACCTCTCCCGCCTGACGCGCAGAGCGGGGGTAAAGCTCCTCAACCTGCCTTCCCACCATAAGCGCTACTATCTCGTCGATTGTAATAGCATCCACGTCACTGCTGCCGACCACTCTTCCATCGCGCAGAACCGCCACCCTGTCCGCGACACGCTTGACCTCTTCAATAAAGTGCGAGATGTAAACAATGGCTTTGCCCTGCCGTTTCAGCCTCCCGATAATCTCGAAAAGCCGCTCCACGTCCTGCTGTGTCAAGCTGCTGGTTGGCTCGTCCAGCACCAGCACTCGGCAGCCGATAGCCAAAGCCCGCGCAATCTCCACCAATTGCTGTGAACCCGCCGACAAATTACTGACCCGTGCATCCGGGGTCAGTTCCGGATTATCGAATTCCTTAATCGCCTCGATTGTCCGCTGCCGCACCTGTTTCCACCGCACCACGCCTAACATCGCCGGTTCCATACCCAACATGATGTTTTCCTGCACGCTCAGATGTGGCGTTAGTGAAAGCTCCTGATAAATCATCGCCACCCCGGCCCGCCGTGCTTCGAGTGGATTACTCGGTTGATACGGCTTGCCGTCCAGCCACATCTGGCCAGCATCCGCCTTGACCGCCCCCGAACAGACTTTCATCAGTGTGCTCTTGCCGGCTCCGTTCTCGCCCACCAGTGCCAGCACCTGGCCGGAAGCTACTTTGATTCCAACATCTTCCAGCGCTACCGTCGCCCCGAAGCGCTTACAAACCCCCTGCATCTGGAGCCGTATCAATGATTGGTCCGAATCTATTCGTTCAACCATTTTTTGAAATCCGGCTCCAACAGGTTCTTCATCTTCGGTTCATCCATATTTTCCGGGGTCGCCACCGCCGAGCCGGTGTCGATTCGTTTTTCCACCTTCTCGCCGCGCAGGTGTGCCATCATCGTCTTGACTCCTAAGTAACCCATGTTGATTGGGTCCTGCAGCACCAGCCCCTGGATATACCCTTTCCGCATCGCCAGCACAAGCCGGTCGGAACTGTCAAAACCCACATACTTGACTTTGCCCGCCAGGCCGCTGTCCTCCAGCGCCCGCAGCATCCCGAATGTCGTTGACTCGTTCGGACAAAAGATTCCGTCAATCGTCAGACCTCCGTCAGTTGCCCGCAGCGGCGACAGCAGGTTCTCGCTTGCCAGGTAGGCGCTTTCTGTGGTTGCCTTGCCGTATTGGTTCGAGCTGACCACCTCGATTTCCGGGTACTTTTCTTTTAACACATCCAGAAATCCCTGTTCCCGATTCATCGTGCTGGCCGAACCCTCCTGGTAACGCAGCATAATCACCTTGCCTTTTCCACCCAAAGTCTCGGCCAGACGTTCGCCGCCTTTTTTGCCGCCGATATAATTGTCTGTCGCCACAAAACTGGTGTAATCTTCTCTTTTTAGTCCGCTGTCAATTATCACCACCGGAATCCCGTTGTTCACAGCGTCTTTGACCGACATCCGCAGTGCCACATCGTCCAATGGCGCCAGTACTATTCCTGAGACGCCGAGTGTTACGAAATCTTCCACCACCCTGATTTGCGATTCCCTGTCATCCTCCTTCAGCGGCCCTTTCCATATAACCTCCACGTCCAGACCCGCTTCTTTCAACTCCTGCTCGGCCTTGACCGCCCCGGCGTGAATCGATTTCCAGAAAACGTGCGTCGTGCCCTTGGGAATCACGGCAATATGATACTTATCTTCGCTTGTTTCTTTCTGCTTACAACCGATTGCAATAAAAACAACCGCCACAACAACAAATACAATTACCAGTACAAACTTTTTCATAATTCTGGCTCCCTGAATTTTCGTTTTCGACGACAATAATAAAAACTCAACATCCGATAGTCAATAAAGTATATCTGCTTTACTTGGCAAGACAACTCAAAACCGGCCGGTTTAAGTGATATAATACAAAAAGGGCTCTCATCCCAAAAAGTTAGTGGCCATAGACTGAAAATTCGGCCTAACGTCCTTGGATTTAACGCTTTGTGGGCAACAGCATACCTTGGTATAATTTGTCTGCCATGGTGGAGAGCCGCCCACTTATGATTATGCCGGCGCCTCAAAAGCGATAAATCCCAGCCTCAGTAGAGGCTGTTTTCAACCAACTTTTTTGGAGAAGAACCACAAAAAGCGAAAATTTCTAACCGACTCTGTTGACAACCCTCTATTTTCTTTCTATCATAAGTACCCAGTTGGAATTTCGAGACTGCACGGACATTGCGGCAATTGAATTCCCTGTGTTTATACCACTTATCTGGAACAAAGATTATTCGGCGTGAAGGTTTAGACCAGAGTGAAAATTGTAGCTGTTTTACCGGCCCGTTTCAGTTCTACCAGATTCGCCGCTAAAGTTCTCGCCAAAGACACAGGCAAATTCCTCATACAGCACACCTACGAGCAGGCCTGTTTAGCCAAGTTACCGGAGAAGGTAATAATAGCAGCCGACGATGAAAAGATTGTCGCCGCCGCCGATACATTTGGCGCCGAATGTATTCTGACCTCAGTCGAGCACAAAAGCGGCACCGACCGCATCGCCGAAGCCGTTGCCGACCTTGACGTCGATATTGTCATAAATCTCCAGGCCGATGAGCCGGAAATCGACCCCGCTAATATTGACTATCTTGCCCGCCTTCTGATAGACAATCCCGATTACCCAATGGCTACACTCTCCGCTGATTTCCAGAATGCCAAGCAGGTTGCCGATCCTAATATTGTTAAGGTCATTACGGATTGTAATAATAGCGCAATTTATTTTTCGCGTTTCCCTATTCCCTATGACAGAGACAAATCCGGCGTAGGAAACGTCCAGCAGTATCTGCGGCATCTTGGCATTTACGCTTATCGCAAGCAGTTTCTACTGAACATCACCGCCTTGCCGCAAACACCGCTGGAAAAAATCGAAAAACTCGAACAGTTACGAGCAATTGAAAACGGCTATAAAATCCTGGTCGGCAAAGTCGAACACACCTGCGACGGAATAGACACACCGGAGCAGTACGCTGAATTTGTGGAAAGATATAATAAAAGACAGAAATAATAACAAGAAACTTGTCATTCCTGCGAAAGCGGAAATCCAGGAGTAGTAAAACGTGGGAAAAAACATAGTCATAAATAACAATTGCTGGGTTGCCTGCTGTGACACACTCGGCTTCGAGAAGAAACTATCGGATTTTGAGAAGGGCTCTGGCTGTGGACGCTTGGATATTTTCGTACAGAATTTTTACAGCAAGCTATTGGAAGAGCAACAGAACAAAGGTAATTTCTGGCCTGACAAAGTATTCACTGCTTGGGCTTCAGATACTTTCTTATTTTTTACTCACGATGATTCCGAAGACTCTTTCGGGTGTATTGCAACAACAACAAAATGTTTCTGTTGGCGTGTAATGGGAAAAAGCTGGCCTTTGCGAGGAGCTATTGGATTTGGGCAATTCTACGCAGATGAATCTAATCACATATTCCTTGGGTCCGGTTTGATAGATGCTTATAAGTACGCTGAAAAGCAGAATTGGATAGGAATTATCGTGACACCGAAGGCAAACAGCAGACTTCGTGAGTTGAATGTTGAATTGAAAAAACGGCCAGTTATGTTCAGAGAGTACGATGTTCCCGTGAAGCGAAAAGAGATTAAGAAGTCATCCAAAAAACCCCTTAAAAACGCGATATTAGCATTGATAACGCAGTTTTGCATATTTTTTGGGATAAGTTATAAGAATGGTATCTGCACAATCGTAGAAGAAACCGAGTGCCTCTTCGCCATGAGGATTCATAGCCTGTCAAATGTCAGAAGGTATGTCAAGCAAATGCAACGTGCAGCTATGAATGATAAAGATTACGAGGTCAAATACAAAGCAAAGTACGAAAATACTTTTAAATTTTTCGAGGAAACGAAGTAATTTCTTTATGTCCTCTGCGGCTTAAAATAAAAAAGGAAAAATTTATGTCGAACGATAGCGATTTATTGGCTTCCGTAAGTAACATTTCCACCGAGAGTGAGTTTTTCTCACCAATGCCGGAGGGCTATAAAAAGGGAAAGGCCCGCTATGTGTTTGTGATGGGTACGGTAATGAGCGGCTTAGGCAAGGGGATATTTTCATCCTGTCTTGCCAAGCTGATGCAGGACAAAGGCCTGAAAGTCGCACCAATCAAGCTCGAAGGCTATTTGAACATAGACTCCGGCACATTGAATCCATTCCGGCACGGAGAGGTGTTTGTGCTCGACGATGGTATGGAATGCGATATGGATTTGGGCACTTACGAGAGGATGCTCAATCAGGATTTAAGCAGGGCAAATTTCACCACGAGCGGACAGATATTCAGCTCAATCCTGCACAAGGAACGCCACGGCGACTATCTCGGCAGAGACGTGCAGATGATTCCCCACGTTACCGGCGAGGTCAAATTGAAATTGCGTCAGTTGGCAATCGAATCCGACGCCGACATCATCTTCATCGAGATTGGCGGAACCGTAGGCGATTTGGAAAATGCCTACTACATCGAGGCGATGCGCGAGCTGGCCTACGAGGAAGGCCCAAACAGCAGTTGTTTCGTCGCCCTGACCTATATCCTGGAACCGAAAACACTCGGCGAGCAGAAATCAAAGGCAGCACAACTGGGAATCAAACAGCTTATGCAGTGCGGTATTCAGCCGGACATTATCGCCTGCAGGGCGGCCGACCCCGTCACCGAAAAAATCCGCCAAAAGATAAGCGTCTATAGCAACGTCCCCTTTGAAAGGGTCATCTCTCTGCCCGACTCGGCCAGCATTTACACGATACCGGCAATGCTCAGAGACCACGGACTGGATTTCAAAGTCGCCAGACTGCTTAAAATCGAGGACAGAATCAATCTCCGGCACGAACGCAAGGCCTGGGCACGCTGGTGCGATTTCACCGACAAAATCGACTCGACCAAACACCAAATTACCATCGGCATAACCGGCAAATACACTTCCGTCCGTGACAGCTATGCCTCGATAATCAACGCCCTTGAACACGCCGGCATCGCTTTGGCCGCCGAGACAGAAATAAAATGGATTGAAACGACTGGAATCACTAATGAAAACGCAGCCGACAATCTGGCTGACGTTGACGGGATTATTGTTCCGGGCGGCTTCGGAACACGCGGCGCCGAAGGGAAAGTCATTTGCATAAAATATGCCAGAGAAAATAATCTGCCGTATCTCGGATTATGCTTCGGCTTTCAAATGGCTGTTATAGAATTCGCCCGTAACGTCTGCGGCCTGACACAGGCCAACAGCACAGAGATTAAGCCGGATTGCTCCGAGCCGGTAATTGACATATTACCGGAGCAGAAAAAATTAGAAGGTCTGGGTGGAAATATGCGGCTCGGCGGAAGGGATATAGAATTAAAACCGCAGACGTTAGCGTGGGAGCTTTTCGGCAAAACGAATTCGGTCAGAATGCGATTCAGGCACCGTTACGAAGTTGACCCTCGCTATATCGAACGGCTGGAAAAGGCTGGTCTTGTCTTTTCCGGAAAAGCACCAAATCAGCCGATTATGCAGATACTCGAGCTTCCATCCCACCCATTTTTTATGGGCACTCAGGCGCATCCCTGCCTGACTTCCAGACCCCTCAAACCACAGCCGATGTTCTTGGGACTCGTTGCAGCAGCAATGCAAAAACATTACCCCGATGAAAAACTGCCCGATTGCATAAAAGCTGTCCAAAAAGTATGAAATCGCGCTAATTAGTATCTGTTGCTGAAAGCCGAAACTGTCGATGTCACCCCTGCGAAAGCAGGGATTCAGAGCGAAAAAGCTGGATTCCCGCTTCCGCGGGAATGACAAATATGGATATCCGCCACGGGCGGACTTCTAACAGGCGTACTGTTTCCGCAACAGGAACTAATTAGCGGTTTATCCAAAGACTAAAGTGCTTCAGGTGGCCTTGGCCTTAGATCAAATTACTGCTGGAGTTTTTCTATTTGTGCTTTGAGTTTTTCGTTTTCCTCACGCAGTTTTGCGTTTTGTTCCATAACAGCATCAAAAACGCCCTTTACCTGGTTTCTGACGTTTTGCCGTGCCTTCTGTTTCCAGCTCTCTTTTTCCTGCACACATTCAGCAAGCAGTTTCTCTTGCTTTTTGATTTCCTTGTTATGCAGCTCATTTAATCTTTCGATTTCCCTGCTGCGTTGCTCTAATTCTTTTTTTAATCGCATATTTTCAACGACTATGAGTCTGCTCTTTTTCACACCGGGTGGTTCCTGGTTCCCACAACCCGCAATCGACATAACAACAACGCAGACTGCCAAAACGAACATCTTCTGGACTGGCCTTTTCATTACCATTATCCTTTCAAACATTTGAGCTATTCAAAAAGCACTTTCAATTTTTCTTCATCGGTCATCTCGATTTGGCTCTGGTCCGTCCAGACAGCTAATTCGAGACTCTTTCTACAGTGACAATCATCGCAAACAAGCTCGCGCTCGTTTGTCAAAACAGCCTTTAAAAGTTTCAGACAATTATTTGCTGCCGTTTGCAGATTCCCGATTATCTCTTTGAGCAGAGTTTGCTTGTTCTTTTGCGCCTCGTGCGGCTTCCAGCAGTCATAATCACTGGGCAACCCAACTAATACGTAGCAGATTTGTGCCTCCCTGGCCAATTTCGCTTCCGGCATACCGGTCATACCAACTATATCACCACCCCAGCTCTGGTGCATAAGTGATTCGGCCCGCGTGGAAAATTGTGGCCCTTCTATACATACGTATGTGCCCTTTGGGTGTGTCTTTGTATCAATACCTTTTGCCGTCTCGATAAGTATCTCTCTCACTCGCCCGCAAACCGGCTGAGCCATCTCGCAGTGCACCGTACCAAAACCATAGAAAAAACTATTTACCCGTTTGAATGTCTTATCAATAAACTGGTCAACTATAACCAGATTTCCGGGAGCGATTTCGTCTCGAAGCGACCCCACCGCTGCGCTGCCTATTAACGTATGGACGCCGAGTTTCTTCAAAGCGAAGATATTAGCCGCAAACGGCACCTCGCTCGGCGAAAATTTATGTCCTTTGCCGTGACGATTCAAAAATGCAACTCGCTTTTGCCCTATCCTGCCGACCATAATGGCTGTGCTCGGCCTGCCGAACGGCGTATCGATATCGTAAAACTCCATATCAATTATATGCTCAGCCAACACCTCGCCAAGGCCCGTACCACCTATTATCCCGACCAGTTCTTCTGCCATAGTCTATCACTCCATTGTCATAATTGCCGATTATATTAATTCCTTCCCCGCACATTTACAAGGTTTTAATAGTAACTGACATTCCCCTCCCTATCCTTCAGAACTAAATTTATTTATTAAGGTCTTCTATTGTATTGCACAAATGGCCTTACGTGGGTATAATAAAACAACAAAAGGTATGGCCGTGCGCTCTTTATCTGGAGTTTCAAGGCTGCCATTAGTTACAGGAGAATAAAATGAATAAGCGTTCACCCCTTGCAATCATATTTGTAGTAGTGTGCTGCTGCCTGACTCTTGCAGGTAAGTTACCGGGCTTGGAAAATTCTAAAACGGTGAAAGCACCGTTTCCCAATAATCCCGACTGCAAAATCATCGGAGCGCCCGAAAATACGCGCCCTGATAGTAATAGAAAAGGAAAGATATCGATTGAAGGGCTTCTATCTGACATCACCATTGACCCTTGCCAGATACAGAGCTTACGACCTGACATTTTCAACAAAGGTTACTTTAGCGTATTCGATTGTCTGGTTCAGGTCTGCGGCAAGCATAATATAGACATCAAATATCACTTTGACCGGTAATTGAGCTGCCATATCATCGATTCAATTGATAACAAAAAGAATTGGTGGTACGCGGCAATTTATCATGGTGGCGGCAGACCTGAAGAACCAATTCACAGAATGGACACTCACCCTTACAAAGATTGGATGAAGATAGAAGTTTACCAGGTGACAAAGGAAAGAATTGACCAGATATATTCCGCCTTCCGCTCGGAAGCCAAACGTCTTAAATCGAACAAAAACAAAGTCATTATTCCCGAAGTGCAGCTCCAAACACCAAATCAGAATTTGAAATTCACAAACGTTGAAGTCCAGCCCCATCACATACGGTCTGATATGTTTAAGCCTGATGTGATAACAGCAGCCGACATTATGCTCTCCCTCGCAGAGAAAGGCAAGCTCTCTTTGGACATGCTCTGGCATGAGCAATTCGGCCGAGCTTTAGTCCAGAGTTACTACTTCACAAGATTCAATGAAGAACCAGCACACGGAAGAGCTGGTTTCACCTACTCCCTGGGTGAAAAAATAAGTTACCCCCGCGGCGCCCGACCCCGAAGGTTTGGCGATAATAATTTTCATATGACCACCGACATCAGGGTCATCGTATCACCGCAATATATGCACTGGAGATGGACGGATTTATCCCGCCGCAACGTTCGACCATCTAAACCACAGCCAAGCGGCAAATAGTACCATAATACCCAGCAAGCAAATTCGAATCGTGTTCTTTATCTGATTTGAATTTCCGATTTTCCATTCAATCTGATTACAAGATATTTGTATTCGCTGTAAAATTCCTTTTCGGCGGATTCGAAGGCAAGCGCTCTGTCGGATTCTTTAGCAAGCTTGCGCACGCGGACCTCGTTTGGTTCTTTTTCAATCCCTGAAACCAGCACATAATAGGGTTCCTTACCCCAACCATCTACAACAAATACAACTTCCTTCTTATCTTCCCGAACATCGCTTATCGCACAGGGCGCGTGAATGAAACAGTCTTGCTGCGGTAGTCTCTTCACATCATATATTTTGTCTTTGCCGTAAAGTTCGGGCAAATGTGCCTGCACCGTCCCCGGATTTATCGCAGGGCCGGCGCCTATCTGCGCTTTCAAATCAAAGAAATCGGGCAGCAATCCCTGACGTTCCTCATCTGTCAGCGGCCACGACATCTGCAGGCCGGCAGCCGTAATTCCTTTGGTGATTCTTCCCCATGGGCCTTTCTTGTCGTATTCACTCAGAATATGTAAAGCCGAGCAATAAACAAGCCCGCACCACTGCACAGGCCGCCCCAACCACAGCGGTGCCCGCCAGTTGGTTGCACCTAATACAGCGATTGTTGAGTATGGTCCTACCCTACCGGGTGTCGGCGGATAAATATAAACAAACGGTACACCTGTCCATGCCCAGTAACGTGCCTGCTCAAGATACTTTTCGTCGCCAGAAATAATATAGCTGAGCGTGTAAGCTTTAACTATATGTGCCGAGGCCAATATGTCCGGCGTGTGCAGCGGTACCTCCCAGGTTTGCGCTCCACGCGGCACGGTGCCGGCGTAAAGGACGGTTTGTTTGTCGAGCAGCTTAAGTGCTTTACTGATAAGTTCTTTATCTCCCGACAAAGCTGCGCCTTCAAGTATATCAACCATGTCCCGGCCTGATAAACCATTAGCATGTTTTGCAAAATGAGTTCTCGAATAGTCAGTTTTACCCGACCTATAAAGTTTTATGCCGTTGTCGTCAAAATTCTTAAGCAGGCTTAATGCTTTCCTACGCCTTTGCTGTACGAACTCATAAGTACGCCCGAAAATAAAAGGTGCTGTGGGAGGGTGCGTGTGCGAAACACCGCTTGAGAAAGCCTGTCCCGATGTTAGTCTTCCTAATGCCTTATATTTCGCATCGTCAAGCCTTTCACAAAGTATTTTGTTCTTGGTATGATTACCCAGCCAGTCAATAAACATTGCAGCATCCGCCGCCGGAGTAGGCGGAAAATTGTTGCCCCAAACCGCATGTCTAAAAAGACCATCGTGATTTATCTGCGAGTCCAGCCAGCCGTGGGCAAGCAGATTGACAGCAGCGTCGAACCCACCTTCGAATTCGGGCACAGCAGGCAATCTCTTCAACTCCACATATTTCTTAATCGCAGGTACAATAGTTTCCCCCTTGCCGCCGACTATCAGCACAGAGACTTTCAGCGGCTTATTCGCTTCGAGTCTGAAAGGCGTATGGGCACAAAAGCCATTCTCGAAACGAAGCTCTCCCACCGCAGGTCCCGACAGTGCCATAACGTGCGCTCCCGAATTGTAAATCCTGTCGGGCGAATCGAAAGCTGCCACGACCATATCGGACGGCTCCCAGATTACACCAATATAATTACCATTATGTGCAATGGCCATAAGAGGAAAAGTTATCTTGACCGGCCCAGGCACCTGGCGGATATGTTCCGGCGTTTCTATATCTGCTTCACTGCTGCTCGGCTCATCACAAAGATATTCTACGCCTGCGAACAAACCCTGGTATTTCCTTTCACCAAACGTGCCAAGACCCGGAAAAATCGTCAGCCACGGAATGTGGATAATGTCCCTGTCTTTATTTACTTTCAGTTCTGCTTGTATTATAAGTGTCCCTTCCTGTTTCGCTGGCCTTACGATTTTTTGAATCTCCAACTTTGCCCCCCTGCTGTCTTTAATAACTGCCTTATTCCTAAATTCGCCTTTTGACTTACTCCTAAATGTAACCTCCGCGTCTTTCAGATTGAGCCATTCAGGACTCTCGTCAAAAACCATTCCGAGCAATTCGCACTCGTATCCCGCAGCCATTTCCACATCGTTCACTTTAAAAGTGAAATTTCCCCACCTGTCTCCATAATGTTCAAATTCCAAACTTCCCGATTTGACTGATACCCCCCTGCTTCCGATTTTGTCAGGTCCTTTAGGTTTCTCTAACGAAGGAACAGCTATTTCCCCAATCGCTCCTACATTGATAAAAGCAACTGTAACTTCTCCCTCACCCGTACATGGGTCAAGACGAAAGCGCGTCCCACGTCCTAATTTCTCACGAATAACAAGACTGTAGTCGTGCCATTGGCCATCATTTCGGGTGGTGAATCGAACGGAATGTCCCGCTCTAAACGCCCTGCCGTAGAACAGTTCAGCGCCGGCATCGGCGTTGGATTTCATTCGAATCCTTACTCTCGTCATTTCGGCGCCGGGCAAATCGACCGCCGGCCCTTCTATCCACGGGTCCTCGCCAATAGATTTAACGAGCAGGCCTTGTGGAGATGAAGTCAGCTTTTCCACTTTGTTGTTTGCCGTCCAGCCTTGTGTGCCTGTGCGGAAGTTCCATTCGGCCACCGTTTCTCCACAAGCCGAAATCGGCAGCAGCAAAACCGCAAACATTATTGATAATACTCTTAGGCGTATTGTTCCTGAGCTTTTACTGAGTTTAGTAACGGGCATAAAAAACCTCCTTCAGATTTTGTTTAAGTGGATACTTTCAGGCAGTAGTGTTCCGGTTCATCAGTCCGAAAAGACAGGCGACTACCATTATCGCTGCTGTTCCGACGGCGCCTACGATAATTGCTTCAAGGTTGCACTGCGCCCATTGCCACGAAGCAGGTAAATTGCGCGCAAAAGTTCCCCAAGTGATAACGGCGATACTTACCCCGATTGATACAAGGCCCTGCCACAGACGAAGGCGAACTCGCAGGAAAGCTAAAAGAAACAAGCCCAAAAGAGCGCCACCAAAGATTCCGGAGATCTGCCACCAAATATCCAAAATACTCTTTGCCCGAATCATTAAAAGAGCGGCGCTGGTCCCAAGCAGACCCCATACCACCGTTCCTAAACGCAGAAATACCACGCTGGCCCGCTCTCCAATATTCGGATTAAAATATCGCTTATGGAAGTCCAGCAGCAAAACCGTCGACGAGCAGTTCAATGCCGAATCCACCGTGCTCATTGCAGCCGCTAAAATAGCAGCGATAATTAATCCTTTTAGACCAGCCGGAACCTGTGTCGCAATATAGTATGGAAAAACCTCGTCACCCTTGCTTATGCCCGCCTGTACTAATTCGTCGCCACGAGAGTAGAAGGCAAAAAGCGTTGTCCCGATATAAAGAAAAACCGCGGTCAGCGGAATATATATCAGCATCGCAATCCAGATTGAGCGTTTCGCTTCACGCTCCGTAGGAACAGAGCAGTACTTCTGCACGTAATTCTGGTCGGCCAACAGACTCCTCAGATTCTCTGTAACTCCGTAGATGAGCATTACCCATATCGTACGGGAAGATAGGGACAAATCCCAACTGCCAAAGCTGAATTTGTTCGCGTCGAAAGCCGATTGTATTAAGGGTTCCGACCCTGAGAAAACATAATAGGACAAACCAACAGCGCAAAAGAGGATGCCAACAATCATAATCACTGACTGCATAACGTCCGTCCAAATCACGGCCTCCATACCTCCAAGCAATGTATAAATGATAGTAATAAGCCCGATGGCTATGATTACAATAGCAATGTTCCAGGGAACAAAGGTGCTTACCAACAGGCTAGCCAAGTAGAGAATTACCGCAACGCGCCCTATCATATACAGCACAAATGCCAGTGCTGCATACACTCGTCCCCAGGCCCCGAGTCTGTCCTCCAGAAAGCTGTAAACGCTAATCAGTTGCGTTTTTCGATAATACGGCACGGCGTATTTGCAAACCAGCCAGGCCACCGGCAAGATACAAAGCGAGAAAATGATAGGATGCCAGTTGCTATCAAAGGCCTTGCCCGGTGTGGCAATATATGAAATGCTGCTCGTATAAGCGCTCATCACAGCCAAGCCGGCCGCCCACGCAGGAATAGAACGACCGGCAACCATGAATTGTTCCGCCGTTCGACATTTACGTGTGTAATAGACACCCATCCCAATCAGCACACAGCTATAGAGAATAAGGATGCCGATATCAACTGCGCTAAGACTTCCCTGCATAATCTTTCAACCTATCCAAACTTGTTCTATCTTTCTGGCGTAATTCCAAGCTCTTTAACGTACCGCTGAATCACCTTATGCTCTGCTCGGCGAAAACGATGAAATGGTTCAGCTAAGAAATCACTGCAAATACCGACACACGAAAGCGCACACTTCAGACCTTTCAGAAAGCTCGACTCATACTGCCCCACACCATAGATGGTGGTACTGAGATGCATCACCTTTTTATGCAGGGACTCGACCTTCGGCAGGTCTTTTGAACACGCTGCATTGTAGAGCTCGACATAAAGCTTCGGAATAAGGTTGGCCCCTCCAGATACACACCCGTGCCCACCCAACAAGACCGCCTCGGCCAGCAGCTCCTCCTGGCCTATAAGAAGTGAAAACTCCGGGTGGTCTTTAAGCAGGGACTGAAGCCGGCGAAAATAAATCATGTTGCCGGAGCTGTCTTTTATACCTGCAATGCCTGGAAAGTCAGCCGCAGCCCGTATGGTATCTGGCTCGAAAACCAGCTTGGTGTAGCTTGGCATATTGTACAGGAACACCGGCAGTGGCAATTCAGGCGTTAGATGCTTGAGGTATTCGAGAAGTTCAGATTGCCCCGCGGGAAAGTAATATGGCGGCGCCAGCACAACCGCCTGCGCACCGGCGTCCCGGGCTTTGTGGGCAACGTTTACCGACTCCACAAAGGATGTGTCGGTTATTCCAACCAACACCGGTACCCGTCCCTTAACCTGCTTACAGACGCGTTCAATAAGTTCATATCGCAGCCGATAGCTAAGACTCGGCGCCTCACCCGTTGTCCCTAAGATGAACAAACCGTGAACGCCGCCGACAAGAATATGCTCTATCAGCCGCTCTAAGCCGGCTACATCAAGGGTGTCTCTGTCCAGAAGCGGCGTAATCAGAGGCGGAATGATACCACGCAGCGGTCTCGGCAATACATTCGTGTTCGATTCCATCTTTATTAGTTCTCCATTCTACTATTAATCTGGCCGCACAACTCAAGAAACGCCAGGACCCGTTCATCCGGCGTGTCGGCCTCAATATCTGCAACAACAACATCGCACGGGGCATATTCGCACGCGACCCTTTCCAGCTCCATTCGGATTGTCTCTATTGATTTATTTGCCAGGTCAGTCGGACGGTACATCAACGCCCGCCGCGCATGAGTAAATGTTTTTCTCGCCTTGACCAGGTCCGAATCCAGCCCCATATCAATATAGCTTATCAACTGGCAAGTTTCTATGGACATTGCACCACACATTTTATCCCCTGATTGCAACAATGAAACTAAAAACTCACAACCGGATTTAGTATAATCGCTTTTATGAGTCTGTCTCAAGAGATAAAACGCAAAGCGCTTGAATTAGGCTTCGACCTGATTGGGATAACAGACGTCTCTCCATTAAAAACTGAGCAGGTCGAAATGTTTACCGATTGGCTAAAGTCCGGCTGCGCCGGGCAAATGAGCTACCTGCACAGAAATTTTGAAAAACGCACCCAGCCCGCCAAACTTTTAGAAAACGCACAATCAATAATCTGTGTCGGCCTGAATTATACTCATTTAAAACAACAACTAAAACCGCTCGACCCAACTGCTCCAATGGGCAAAGTAGCAAACTACGCCCAATACGAAGATTATCATCCGTTCATAAAGGAACGATTGCGCAAACTTACTGAATTTATTAGTTCTGTCACCGGGCGGGGCCACAAATTCAAAATCTGTGTTGATTCAGCACCATTAGCTGAGCGAGCATTGGCTGCAAGGGCCGGACTGGGTTTCATCGGAAAAAACCGCATGCTAATCAATCCCAAACTCGGCCCGCAAATATTCCTGGGTGAAATAGTAACGACTCTAAAACTTCCAACTGATGAACTAATTACAAACAATTGTTCAAACTGCGATAAGTGCATCAGCGCCTGCCCGACAGGTGCCTTGATGCCCGACGGCCAATTCGACGCCAATAAGTGTATAAACTATCTGACAATAGAATACAGAGGCCGGATACTTCCCGACTTAGCTGAAAAAATAGCCGACCGACTCTTCGGCTGTGACGATTGTGTCCTCGCCTGTCCCTATCAAAAAGATGCGCCCGTATGTAAAAATAAACAGTTCAAATTCCATAATGACAGGGCAAAACTTGACCTGGGCTGGATTTTGAATTTAACACAGCAGGATTTCGACACCGAGTTCGCCCACTCCACGATTAGACGCATAGGCCTTGACCGATTGAAAAGAAACGCCAGAATCTGCCTTGACAATATAAACCGTGTGATATAAAACCACACGCATATTTTTATGGACAAAGAATACATCAAAAAACTTGCTGAAAACCCGAACTTAATCCCGGGCATTTATAACTATTGTGACCGGTGGTGCGAACGCTGCCCGTTCACCTCCCGCTGTATGAACTTTGCATTGAGCGAAGAACAATTTGCCGACCCACAAACCCATGACATAAACAACGAGGCCTTCTGGGAGAAACTGTCCGAAATTTTCCAACTCACTCTTGAAATGGTCAAAGAAACCGCACAGGAGCAGGGCATCGACCTTGATTCCCTCGACATTCAGCAAGCCGCTGATGAGCGCGAAACCATCCGGAACTCCGCCAATAATCACGAATGTCCCTGCGCAGCAAAGGTCTATGGGCAAATGGTGAACGATTGGTTCAACTCAACGAAAGACCTGTTTGAGCAAAAGGCAGACGACCTGGGCTTGCAAGTACGTCTTGAGCTGCCCGATTCCGACCCGGCTGAAGAAGCAGACAATCTCAAAGACTCAGTGGACATAATCCGCTGGTACCAGCATTTTATTTATGTCAAACTCATCAGAGCAGTCGAGGGCAAGCTGGAAGATACTCCACAGAGTCTCGACGAATTTCCAAAAGACTCTGACGGCTCGGCAAAAGTCGCTTTAATTGCGATAGACCGTTCCATTGCCGCCTGGGGACAAATGCGCGAACATTTCCCACAGCGCAGAGATGACATCCTCGATATACTTGTGCACCTTGACCGATTACGAAGGAAAACTGAAACACTATTTCCCGATGCAAGAGCTTTCATCCGACCCGGATTCGATTCTCCGCATAAACACCGCTAACAACCCCGCTTATTCCCCCGAAACCATTTTGCTATAAGCTTTCTATGCCAACTGCTTTAGATTTTGCATTTTATAGCTGAAGTGTTTGTTGGAATTTGTGAATGTGTTCACATGCACAAAGTTTATTGTTGTTCCGAATAAAAGAAAGTCTTGCAATCTATTATTTGCGTTTTCTGAGTCTTTGTACTTTTGCCACTTTGCAGCTAATCAGCTTCACTCTTTATCTTGAGCGGAGTCGAAGGACTGTCTTCTGTTCTCTACTGGCTGGTCATTAATTGTGAGAACTGGAGAAAAATAAAGACAGCCAGCAAAAGTCGATAGCTGTCCATAGCGAAATTCGTTGAATGGCTTTTTTCTACCGCCCCACTGTCCCGAATTTTTTCACATAAATCAGACCACAATCCTTGTGCCGAACAGAATTGGGTGCGTCCCTATTTATCAGTTTTCCCACTCACTAGTCCCTATACAAGCGTGACATCTGGAATTTTATTTTGCATTGCTTGACAAAAATACT
>CAYQKF010000027.1:0-49610 GCA_964417935.1 uncultured Pirellulales bacterium | reverse complement strand
ACATAAAAAATCCTTAATAATTGGTTATTAGAAGTTCGTTAATTTGTCCTCTGCCTGAAGCCTTACAGTTTATCAGTCTGGCCGCTTTGACTTTATCAATACTGAAGTCCTTGTAGTGATCTTCGAAGAAGTGATCCTTAGGGTCTTCGTTTTTCGGATCGGAGTTGCTTAAAAGAAACTTTGCGCCTTTGTCGTTTATCTGCCTGCAAAACCGGGAAAGGCGAATTTGCTTGGCCTCATCGAAATTATCTTTCGAGTACGAAGTGAAACTTGCAGTTGGACTTATTGGCCTATAAGGAGGATCGAAATATATAAAGGTTTTGTCATCGATATACTTGTCGCTTTTCTCGAAATCATCACAAATTATTTCAGCTTTCTGTAATATTCGTGATACATTTTCTAAGTTTTCTGCATCGCAGATAGTCGGGTTTTTATAATAGCCGAAAGGAACGTTGAACTGATCTTTTCTATTAACTCTATAAAGTCCGTTGTAACAATTCTTATTAAGAAATATGAGCTTAGCAGGGGACCTATCGCAGTTAAACTCCTTTCGAACACGATAATAAAATTCTTTGCGCAATGATTTCTTTAGCGGCAAAAAATCGTTTTCCAATTTCCCTAATTCATCGACGAGAGATTCCACATCATTTTTTATAGCGTTATAGCAATTGACTAAATCATTATTTATATCAAAGAGATAAAAGTTCTTAATGCCCTCATATCTTTGCACCATGTAGAAAAAGACCGCCCCTCCGCCAACAAACGGCTCGACATAAGTATCAATTTCTCCTGTCTTTATTTCTTGAGGCAAACGGCTCTTTATCTCAGCCAAAAGCTGACCTTTTCCACCCGCCCATTTAAGAAATGGTCTGGCTATGCATTGTTTTTCAGTAACGACACTCACAGTAGATCCTTTATGTTCACACCTAAAGCTTTTGCGATTTTCTCAAGATTTCTTAAGCCGATGTTTTTTTCTCCGCGTTCGATTTGGCCAATATAAGTCCTGTGAAGATCTGCTAAAGCAGCAAGCTTCTCCTGCGAGAGCCCCTTATCTTCCCTGATTTTCCTTATGTTTAAGCCAACTTCTTTATTGATGTCGCTCATAATTAAAACTCCTGAATTTGAAATCTTAGGGATTGACGCTTATCGATCGACAGCCTAAAGGTAGCAATTTTAGAAATGTTTGCGGACACCCGCATTCGCAGGCACAACTTTGTGATTAAGAGCTTATCCGAATAAACGTCTCGTTATGAGGCCGAGTGAAAAGTTCGAGGCCAAGTCGGGCAAAAAAAGTGCTTTTTTATTCATTTTTTTGTTGACATTGTTTGAAAATACGTTAAAATACCCGCTTGTTTGTCAGCAGACGAACAAAAACCGCCAGCAGGCGAATATGATATTTCAGTTTGCATGTCGTAAGCTGCAGCGCAGCAAGGACTTAGAGCCAGCAAGGCCAAGTCAATTTTATTCCTTAATGAATGGTGCTTTATGTTTGTTCTATACGCTATACGCAGTACGCTATACAAGCTTCTGTCGTCTATTGTCTTTCGTCTATCGTCTGTATTCGACACTTGTCGAGAGCCCTCTACAAATCAACCCTTTTTATGCAAAACAAACCCAATTTTCTGGATGCACAAATGAATGTAAATATCTATTATATAAAGGATTATCAAATTTTTATCCCGCTTGCGGGGCAAAAAAACAAACCCAATTCAAACCCAATTGCCGAAAGGGTGAAATTGATGCAAAGTCTGTATTTACAAAGGATTAAGAAGAAAAATGCGGATAAGGGCTATGAAAAAACAAACCCAATTCAAACCCAATCAAACCATGTCCTGAGTCGAATGGGTCGAATGGGCCAATTTCGAAACAACTCTAATCGGTATTTCGCCAGCCCACCGTTATTGGGCAAACGGCAGAGTCTCCGGAACCACTTTTATCTGGGTCGTGAATTTGTGAGGAATTGGACCGCCGCTGTCGAAAGTCAGCTCAACGAAAAAGGCCGTCCAGCCTTTCTCCGGCTCGGCAACCTTAGCTACATATGTCCTCCTGTTGCCGGCACCAAAATCTGTACTTTTCCAGGCCGCCCCGATAGTCTCAAGCCGAAAGTCACGCGCATTCTCATTTGTGGCCTGCCACAGTTTGACAGCCATTGGCGCTGTCTGAGTATTGACCTCTATTGCACCATCGTCTCGAACCCTCCAGCTAAACTTCGGCATCGGCGAACCTCTCAGTATGGCCCCGTAAAACGCCGACAGACTCCCCACTGCATCTTCATTAAGCCCATGGTCTGTATTAGGGACATAGCGAAGGTATTTCGGCCCCGGCAGGTCGTGAAAATAAAACTGGGCCGAATCCGACACAAAGAACTGGTCGCCGCTCGAATTGACCATGAACTTGGGCATCGTATATCGGCTGCGATACTCGTATGGGTCTATAAATTCCCTCAGCTTCTTACCTTCTGGTATATCGAGCCGGCTGAAAATATTCATTTCCTCGTAATCTTTGATGGCATCGGAATGAAAGCCGTATGCACTGAAATGGTGCTTCATCTGCTCAGCCATATTCAGCACATCGATGACCGCTGGGATAATCGCGATGACCCGCTTATCAACAGCCGCGGTCAGCCAGGTAGTCCAGCCGCGCTTGGAACCTCCGGAAACCACAAACTCATTGATATCGAGCTTGCCGTTACTGACGGACAAGATATGGCTGTGAATCGTGTCCATCGCCCGCACGGCACTCTTGACCATCGGCAGCAGCAGCGGCCAGGTACTATCGCCGGTTGTTATGTATTTATTAAAGGTGTAAGCGATAATCGCATCTTCATATCGAGGCCTGCCGCCGTCCGGGAAATTCAAAGGCTGGTTCGGCACCATTCTCAGCTCTGCAACAACCGTGTTGGTAAGAACAGCAACGCCGGCCACCATCGATTCCGCCTTCGTCGGAGCAGGCTTGTCATTACTACCGCCGGTGATCCAGAGCAGGGCTTTATTGGATGTCACCCTGTCAGGTTTGATTATTGTCAGCCAATGCTTCCAAAGTGTCCTATCCACCTCATCCTTGCTGCGCCACGACTGCGAGGTCATATCCAGCACATAAGCTGTATAACCTACACCTGCGATGGTATTCACGAGACTGTAGCTGTAGTTTTCATCCGGCGCCTTAACATAATCGTCCAACGGCGTCCCGACAGCGAGCTGCGCCGCGACAAGAACCAGCACCAGAGTTACAAATTTATATCTCGATTTCATCAGTTTACCTTTCATTTTCTCCGGCCCGAAAGCCGTCTTCTATTGCATTTACACGTTAGGCGGAAAGATACCCCGCAAATATTCAGCGTCATATCGGCAGCTCTCCTCAACACCCAACGGCATCTTCGTCCCTTCCATCACAATCCATCCTCGATAGCCGATGTCATCCATCGCCTCACGGACTCGTTCAAAATCAATCGAGCCTTTGCCGTACAAATCGTCGTAATCCTTGGCGTGAAACTCGCAGATATGCTTACCAAGCACACGTATCTCCTTGTAAATGTCATAGCCCGCCTTATGCGAGTTTGCCACATCGTAATAAACCTTAACGGCCGGCGAGCCGACGCGGTCGATGATTTCCAAATGCTCTTCGGCACTCAGCCAGGATTCGATACCGAAAAACACGCCGGCCTTTTCCGCTTTTGGAGCCACCCGCTTGAGCCGTTCAACAACAACGTCTTTGCCCTTCTCGTCGTCTCGCAAATCACCGTTGCCGAAAAAGGCCAAGAGAACAATATTGACACCAAATATCTTGCAGACGTCAATACCCTCGGCCACCCACTGCTCAGCCCGTTGGTCGCTTTTGTAAGGAACGCTATTGAGAACACCCATCGCCAGAGATGCAATTTGTATATCCTGCCTGAGCACCTCATCGAGAAAACGCCTCTGCAAATCGGCATCGAATAACGGCAGGTCGGTCTCGGCCCTTCCGAAATCCACCTGCACACCATCAAGTCCTATCCGCTTAGCTACCTCAAGCGAAGCCGGGTCCGCCGTCTTACCTATTGTCCAGTCACAGACCGCGAGCTTAAAACCACGAGGTGTTTCTTTCCTCGCTTCCGCAAATGGTCTGCACGAAGAAACCACAGTCAACCCCGCCAGCGCCCGCGCGCCATTGACCAACATCCGCCGTCGAGTTATACCTGAGTGTTTCATTTGCATATCTCCACAAATATATGAAAGAAAACCATCCCGATATTTTCGCGGTCAATTCCCTACGCTTTCGCACCTTTAAGGTTGGCGTCAAGTTTCTCCTGGCTACTGAGAAGCCGCTGCCAGGTTACCTTGCGTCCCGTGTACGCCGCGGTCCGGCCAAGAATCGTTATAAGATTACTCCGAACACTTGGCTCAACCGTCGGATTATCAAACTTACCGTCGATAATACTCTGGTGGAATGTTTTAATATTGGCAATCGCACCATCCTTATATATGCCGGGGCTTTTGCCGCCGCGGTAGAAGTTCTCACCGCGAATAATCACCTGTCCGCCGTATTCCGTCTCCAGCACGCCTTTAGAGCCGAACATTCGATTTCTGATACCCTCGGGCTGAGTGCCGTGACCTTCTATCTGCCTTGAACTGAACGTAATACCCACCTTGTTCGGATACTCAAAGAGAAGCGTGAAGTGGTCGTTGCAGGTCCCGACGGGTCGAACCGTCCGCCCGCACGTCCCGACCGCATAAACAGGCTCGGCGTCCATAATCCAGCTCATCACGTCGAGTGTGTGAATATTTTGCTCGGTTATAATGTCACCGGATAGTATCCTGTCCAGCCCCCACGCCCGTAAACGATTCTCAGAATTCTCTGCATCGTCCTGCCAGGTCTTGTACATACGCTTGAATGGACAACCCGCGTGGTAAATTGCTTCACCAAAAACAAACTCTCCCAAAGCACCATCTCGAACACGCTTAAGAGCTTCAATGTAGAACTCATCGGCCCGCGTCTGAAAATCTACAAGAAAGCACAGCTTTTTACTCGATGCCTTCTTACCGCTTGTGCCTATACTTTGGCAGCCCGGCACATCCACAGCAATTGGCTTGGCAACATACACATGCTTACCCGCGTCCACGCCGGCAGCAGCCTGCTCCGGATGAAAATAAGGCGGACTCTCAATCGCCACCGCATCCACCTTTTCAATGAGCTTGCGGTAACCGGATAGACCGCTGTATCGGCGGGACTGTGGCACATCGAATTTCCCGCCGCAATTATCAACCCTGTCCTGGAAATAATCTGAAACGGCAACGATATTGTATCCGCCATGCTCTTTAAATAGACCCGTTATCCAGGTCCCCCGACCGCCGCAGCCGATTATGCCCAGGTCAATCTTTGAATTGGCAGCGTATCCCCGGACAAACTGCGGTTTGACCACCGTAAACGACAGAGCAGCCGCACCGGCACCGGCGATGAACCCACGACGAGTAATCCGCTCCGGGTCATTATTTACAACTGAAGTTTTGCATTTTTCCGACATTTTGTAGTCCTCCTTTCGTAAGTGAATACATCATAAGAATCTATTGCTCTTATGTGTTTGTTCGATTATCTTTCGAGTCTCCGTCCCAATACACACCGGACGTCTCTGCTCCATTGTAACCTCCAGAGGCAGATATGCAATTCTAATTCCGGAGCGCCGGGACCAAAGCATTACCGTTATATATTAGCAATATATGCTTATCCTGTCCCAAGCTCCTTCAAGAGCCGTACCGCCGCTTTGACCATCATTTCACCGCCTCCGGGTGCAATCCGCGAGTTCACCGTCTCATAGCTGCCCTCGGCGAACGCCTTCTTCGTGGGTATATAACCGGGCGCATCCTGGCACAGCTCGATTACCAGCGTGGTCGCAAATGGACTGGCGCTCTTGACAGCAAGGCCCAGGTCAACGAAGACCTCACCCGGCAGTCCGACCACGGCCACGTCACTGCTCAGCCGAAATACCTGTACCTCAAGACCGATAGTTTCGCTGTTTCGCATCTCGATAGCTAATATCTTATAAGCCTCGACCTGTTCGAGGAACGACAGCTCTCTGGTACCCACTTTTTTGATATTCTCACGGGCCCAGGCAACCTTCTGGGGCCCATATTTTTGAAGCGGCACCTCGACAACTTCGCTTCGCACCACAAGTGACGGCTCGACTACAGTCTCCAGAGATCCCGCTTTGGCCTTCACGGTTTGAGCTAATGTATTTCCAATAAAGTCTGTCTTTAGCCGCTCCCTTCTCGCGACGTCTATGTGGTTGATGTCACCGCACGCACCTGTGCCGAACAGCAGAACGAACTTATCGCCATATTTCTCGCGGAGTGACTGCTCCAGATAAAAAGGATAGTCTGCTGCGTATTTGATTCCACCGACCGTGTCGAGGTGAAGGGAGAAGTTTACAAGCGCCGCAGCCGAGCTTCCGCTGTCGGCCTCGTCGAAAAACACAATCCCAACCCCTGGGTCTATCGGCCCGGCAGGCCGGACGATATTTGGATTCAATACGCCGGGATTGAACCGGACGGTTCCGTCTTTCATGTGGAACCGCCGATTGAACGAAAGGTCTCGTTGTTCAGCCACTCCCGCTTTAAGCCGGACGGGTTTCGCTGCCGCGTCAGCCTGCGTTATTGCCTTGACAATTTTACCAGCCAGTTCAGACGAGTAATCTACTTTCTCGTATGGGTCGCTGCCCTGCTTAGCCACTGCCAGGTCATGGAAGTATTTCCGCAAAGCACCAAAGTAAAGCGGCCCGGTGTGGCTATGCGTGGCGGCTATAAGAATGTTTGCGGCCGGAATGCCCGTCTTTTCGGCGACCTGCCGGCGAACACGCGAAGAAACATCGAGCGACAGACCGATGATGTCGCAAAAGACCAAAGCTGCACTTTCGCTACCCTGACGAAGGACTATGGCCTTAGCGCGGAGCGGATTCGATGTCCCGGTGCTCAGCCGTTCGCGAAAATATCCACTCATGCGATAAGGAATCGGCGGCGTGATATCAATAACCGCCAGACCCGCGGTCAGCTCAGAATCGCTAACAGACCTCTTGCGTGAAGACGATGCCTTCTGACCAGTCAGTTTTTCTAAAAACAACCGGACTTTTCTGGCCTCCGCGAGTGTTTCCTTCAAATCTCCCGGCCGGAGACATTCTATGACGAGCGGGCCGTGTGTGAAGCCGCCCTTCTTAAGGCGTGCAAGAACCGCAGGAAAGTCCACCTGCCCCGTTCCGGGAGTTACCGAGACATTCTTCGGGTGCTTGTAATCCTTGACACACATACCAGTCACAAGCCCATCAACAGTAGCTGCATCATCAACCGGGTCAAGTTTGCCGTTCGAATAAAAAAAGATATTACCCGGGTCGTACCAGATGCGGAAATTTTTGTGGCCGACCATTTCGATGGTCTTGCGGCACTGCGGCCCGGTGGCATTGAGACCGCCATGCGGCTTAATGCTGATGCCGACGCCTTTCTCTTGGGCATAATCACAGCATTCGGCAATCGCCTTGTAATATACCTCAAAGAGCTTCTTATCACCCGTTCCGCCCATCAGCAGGTTCCTGGCACCACAGGTGGCGCAATTGTCGATGAGTTTCTTCAGACCATCGATACCCGCCTTAAGCGACTTTGCCACCGGGATTCTACCACCATATACCGACGGAATTTTCAGGCCGCGATTCTTAACTTCCCGTCCGACCTGCTCCGCCTCTTCAAGCGAAGTATCAACCGAAATTATAAGATTTGACTTCTTGGATTTAGTCGTCATCAGACCGGCATACTTAAAACCCGCCTCAGCGATGGCATCGAGCGCCACCCGGTAATCATAATTGGCCCAGGGACGAGTATAGCAGCCAATCTGCCAGGGACCGTCGGTCACAGACCCAATATTGGCTTGTGTACGTGACGCCGATGCACAGGACGCCGCCAGACCCGCAGCACCAAGCTTCAAAGTCCTGTCCAAAAATCTTCGGCGGGTCAACTTCTCAAAAGAGTTCATCTGTATCTTCTCCTTACTCATTTTAATAAGGCTTCTGCAAAATTGAGGTTAGGCATATATTATTTAAGAAAATCTGTTTTTTGATTTTCTTAGATAATCACCTAACTGCTTATTAAACAATAACTTATTGTTTGAAAAGAAAAAATCAAAAAACGATTTTCTCTTTTCAAAGTATGCCTAACCTCAATTTTGCATAACACTCATTTTAATCGTTATACATATTCCTCAAAACAAAAACGTCTCGCGTGCCCTACCCTTCACGAATTTCACGGCTCTCGGCGTCGTATATCGTTCGGCGTCCGGTGTCATACGACTGCATCGCCATTATGCAGGCCACCGCATGCTGGTAACCGGCGTCAATGGAGGCATTGGGCGTCTTTCGGGTCCGCAGACACTGAAGCCAATCGAGGTAGTGGTCCGGCCGCGGCACCTCTTTAACGGGATTTTTGCCGCGTATCTGTCCTCTCCTCTTACCTCCACCTTCGGCGGTTATAAAAGGTGCATTCCAGTTGACCATATCCATTACGCCCTGGTCGCCGAATATCTTAAAGCTGTTTCCGCTGCCGTTGCCGCAGTTCGTCGAGTAGCTGACCATAAATCCCTCCGGGTAAATCCACAACGCCTGAACGTGGTCGGGGCAGGTAAAGTTGTGCTCGTCCTTCCAGGTAAAAGTGCCGCCCAGGCAGACACAGCTCTTGGGGAACTTCGCGCCGGTAATATAGTGCACAAGGTCGATGAAGTGGCTGGCGTACCCCGGAATCGGCCCATCGGAAAACAGCCTGTAACCATACCAGCCCGAATACAATACCGGGTCAAACTTTTGGAAAGGAGTATCCATCAGGAATTCCTTCCAGTCCACGTCCTCGGCCTTGACGTCCTTAACGTACCCATACCAGTAGGGCCGCTCGTTGTTCCGGCACTGCTCGATTCGCCCAACCGTGCCGAGGATACCGGTCTTATAAAGCTCCCGACATCCGGTGAAGGTGGGATAGCTTCGTAACTGCGTGCCAATCTGAACGACTGCTTTAGCCTTCTTAACGGCATCGCAGGCGTCCCGTAGTCTGTCAAGCCTCCTCGCCAGAGGCTTTTCACAATAGGCATCTTTACCGGCCTGGGCGACGGCTTTAAGGTGTGTGGTGTGTTGATGGTCGCACGAGGCAATCATAACAGCATCCACATCCTTCAGGGCCACCAGGTCGCGGTATGATGAGAACTGCCGTGCACTACGCCCGTACCATTCTTTGGCCTTGGCCGCGGCAGCTTCACGACGAAGCCGCCAGGGGTCGCACACGGCCGTGATTTCAAAATTCTCGGTCTTGACGTGTTTGTGCACACCGGGCATATGAGCGCCGAGACCCCGGCCGCCGCAGCCTATGACCCCAATTGATATCCGGTCGTTGGCCCCGGGGACACGGGAGTAACTCCTCGCTGACAGGGCCAGGGCCGCACCGCCTGCTGCGGTTTTCAAAAACTTACGACGGGAAATAGAAACTTGCATTGCAAAACCTCCTAAAAGGAATAAAAATTAACAACCACCGCCTTAAAGCGGTAATCTGTAAGACAAGCTGTAAACTCATTAAAGCCAGGAAATCCGAAGCAACCCTGCTTTGTATGTGTTTAGCCTCAGTTGTTTTCTTGGTGGCACGGCCATCTTGGCCGTGTTTTCACGGGCTGGAAGCCCGTGCCACATCAGGAATCTGCTGATTCAGTTGTCTGGCTAAACACATACACTGCTTTCGCAGGGATAAACTCGTCCCCGTGAAAACGGGGACCCGAAATTCGAAATAATATCGAATGTTCAAAATACAAATTTTCAAAACAAAAACATATTAGAGGATGAGACGCTGTTTTGAATTTTCGTAATTCGTATTTTGAATCCTTCGACCCATTCGACAAAGCTCAGGGCAGGCTCTGCTCAGGACAGGTTTGTTTCGGATTTCGATATTCGAATTTCGAGTTTATAATACCAGTTCTTCGTCTGAAAGCGAAGGGTTTTCTCAGATTCCCTGAATGGGACATTAATATCATACCTTCATATAAACTTCTCGTTTAATCTTTCCGGTAGAGGTTTTTTGAAACTCCTCTATTCTTATTTCAAGATGATGTGATGATACCTTTTCAAAATGGGACAACCGCCTGCTTTTTTTCTGACATTCATTAACGCTTTGCCAAACAAGGGTCTTGAGGACCTGTGGTTGTTTTTCCAAATCAGAGTAGGAAAAACTGGTGTGGGTTTCTATTATGTCCCAGTCCGGCCGGACAATTGCCCCGACAGTCTCCCGTACTATGCCGGCTGAGTCTTTTCGAAAATTGGGAACCACCAATACCTCTCTTACATATCGAGCCTGTGAAAGGGCTGATTCAACCAGCTCAGGGTTAACGTTTTTGCCGCCCGGCAGCACAATCAGGTATTTCCTCCGGCCGGCAATGAAAAGGTTTCCATCCTCGTCAAGATAGCCCAAATCGCCGGTATGCAGCCACCGGACGCCTTTATCGTCTGTTGTGATAACCGCCCGAGTTGCCCTGGGATTTTTATAGTAGCCCTTCATAATACAAGGCCCGCCAAGAGCAATTTCTCCTTTTTCACCCAGTTGGAGAGTTTGCCCTTCTTCGTTGACGACTTTTACCGACAATGTGGGGATGGGTTTACCAACAGAGCCTAATTTTCGGGAATTGTCGTTGAAGCCGTAAACAGGCGAGTTTTCCGTAGTGCCATAGCCCTCGTACAGCAGCAGGCCCCTTCTCCAGAACACTTCCAGAACCCACCGAGGCATTGGGGCTGCTCCTGAGAGGAAAAATCGAAGTTTGCCCCAGCCCTGTTTTTTTACGAATCCTTTTCCGACCAACTTCGGCAGGTAACGGTCAAGCAGTTTAACAAACGGCTTTTCTTCCTTCTGCTTTGCGAGGCTTTCTTCAATCTTTTTGGCCAGAACCGTAAAAAGAGCGGGTATTCCAATGAAGATGGTTATGTTCTTATCTCTGATAAGTTCGGATATCTGGCGGTATTTGTTGGTGTAAATATTAGTTGCACCGACATAGAAAGGCAGCAGTTTGCCAACTGTAAGACCCATACAGTGATGAGGGGGCGAGATATGTCCGAGCGTATCTTCGTGAGTTATTTTTATCTTCTCCACGGAACCCTGAATATTAGCAATAAGATTGGCGCCAGTCAGCTCAACTTCCCGCGGGTCGCCGGTTGTGCCGGAAGTGCACAAAATCACTGCCGTGTCATCAGCTTTTATCTTTCTACAGATTTCATTTAGTAGTTCACCTGCCTCAGCATCATCCGCATTTGTCTTTTCATAAACGGTCATTTCAATCAGACCCAGGTTCCGGCTGGATGTCCACTCTTTTAATTCCTGCCGGGAACCAGCATCCTGATAATCGTCAGCCATAACAAGCAGGCGAGTGTCCGTAGAAGCCAGATGATTTTGTACCCCTTCAACCGGCCTTTCCGGGTCAATCAATACCGGCACGGCAGCTGCGAGGATAGTCCCCCAGAAAGCCACGTCCCAGTCCACACGGTTTTTGCCCAATACCGCTACTTTATCTTTTATTCCGATGTCTCCTGCTTGAATAAGCCATAATGCAAAGTCTCGTGCCCTCGTTTTTAATTGTCCGAAAGTGAGACTTTCCCTGCGTTCTGCTCTAATTATTTCAAGGCATTCTTTATCTAAATCCTTAATTTTACTAAGAGACCCATTAAAAAGGTCGATTAAGGTTCGATATTCAAGCTCGGTTTGCATTTCTCCTTTGGCTCCTATTAAGATGACTTCTGCAAAATCGAGGTTAGGCATACTTTGGAAAGAAAAAATTGTCTTTTAATTTTTTCTTTCCAAACAGTACGTCGTTGTATAATAGACAGTTAGTTGATTATTAAAAAAAATCGAAAACATGATTTTCTTAAATAATATATGCCTAACCTCAATTTTGCATAACTCTTTCCTATTAATGGCTTCGCAGTTTGCGACCTACCGGCTGCCCTGCCTCATACTTGCTCTGCCGGAAATCGTCTTTTGCAGAACTTTAATCTTTGCAATACAATATGGCAAGTCTTTTTCTCGTCCTGTGTTCGGATTTTGCAGCATATTGTAAAACCGGAACTTGAGACAAAAAATCATAAATCCGAGCATGTCAGGGCTTAGAAACCATCTCAAAACACAAGTTGTCATTCTGAACGAAGTGAAGAATCTCTTATTCCAACCAGACCTTTCGCTTCGCTCAGGGTGACGTTTTTGAGATAGTTTCTTGGTGGGTTCTACACAACTCGGCAACAAATTCTATAAACCTGTCCATACCTTGTAATTCTTACCGGTCCACATTTCATGGATTTTCCAATTTACCGTGAAGGCCTCTTCAGAAATGAAAGGATTTGTAAGATTTCAGCTACTGTTTTATCCCGACCGGCACGAGTCAGATTAAATAGTTCGGTGTTAGGATAATTCTTTACTTCAGAGATAAGGCCGGTGCCTTTCTGCGCCACAGTGGCTAACACCGACTTCTCAGAGGCAAAGAGTCGGCGTACCGCAGCAACAAACTTCTTGGACAGACATTCCATCTTCCCAATCTCGTCAATGACAAATAACTCCACATCTGTCCGCTCGGCATCCAGAATCGGCACCACTGAATTTTCAAAACCCGCAACATCCACGCCGTATTTACCCACTCTCGAAGGCCCTTTGATTTTTATATGAGCAAGTACCCCCTCGGTCCCATCGAGTCGCTTCCAGCTAAAGCCTTTGCGCGTTTTATTTTGCCGAATCTCCTGCGTATAAAATCCCGCTATTCTCTCGGAGTCGAGATTATCTATAATCTTCATTACAGCGGTTGTTTTGCCGCAACCCGGCAGACCTGTTAACAGAATTTTGGCAGATTTAAACGGCATAACTGTAAAATCCAAAATTCTAATGTTCTAATTTTCAAGACTCACTGTTTTGGTCATTAAATCCCTTAGAATATGTGACTGGACTGGGAGACAATCTTAGAACTATGCCATGGACCACATAGTACTGCCACAACGAACAACACGCAACAAGACAATCCTGTATCTCTTTCCTTTGCCAATTGGTGCATTCCAGGCATCCGGCTCTTTATGCAACAGAGTCTTTAGTAGTCCTTAAATTTTCTCATCCATCGGGGCCAGTCTTCGGGCCGGACGCCGCCGGCTTTAGTCCAGGGGCCTGCCGTATCGAACTGGAGGTTCCACTTGAGCGTCCATAGTTCTTTGAGCCCGATCTTTCTTACCGACCAATCCAGGAAAAGGCCGTTGACGTGCCCGTTGTGCCGGTTGATGCAGAAGGTATCCCAACCACCAAATCCCCCCACCCCCGACCATGGCGGTGGTGAGAAGCGATCGATGGGAAAACTCGAAAGGCGTGCGGCGTCGAGAAGTGTGGGGATGTTGGCTCTGCCCCTGAGCGAGAAAACGTCTATGCCCTCCAAAAGAAAGGGAAGGGGATTGGATTCATCGAACATGCCTCTCAACAAATATTTGTTGAATCCATAGCTGCCGCGAAACGACACGCCTTTGTACGAATGCTCCCAGGTTCTAAACGTATAATCGTAAACTCTATAATCGTCCGGTCGTTGCCGTTCATCCCGAGGTCTAACGGCCGTTGGGCAGCAGAGTATGCCTTTAATGTCATTGCCGTTCAATCTCGGCTTGCCCACTCCTATAATGTCATTGCCGTTCAATCTCGGCTTGCCCACTCCTAGCAACGAACGGCCGATAAACAGATGTCCGTGACCAGAGGCGGGGGGAAAGCGTCCCTGGTTTTCCTCCACGTATAGGCCCAGTATTGTTCCCCACTGCTTGAGGTTCGCCTGACAGGCAACCGCCCTGGCCTGGTTTCTTACCCTTTGAACCACGGGCAGCAATATGGCCATCAATAACACAATGACGGAAATCACCACCAAAAGCTCTATTAACGTAAAGCCTTTTGGCTTGCGCATGACAGCTTCCCTTCTTTCTCGAAGAAGGTTCTTCCAAACCGACATTTCAGTTATGGCTGATGTACTCGCTGTTAAGCTGTTTTTCTTCCAGCCAATGAAAGGGCATAATGATAAGACCCTTGGAGTCAACTTTGCAGTCACCGTTTCGGCATAAGTATCGCCCTGTTTATGCAATCGAGCCAACTAACAGAGGCCGAACACAAACCGTGGCGTCTTAGTAATCACGAACTATAACCGCATCTTTACCTACCTTGTACCGGTCTGATCCTTCGACTTTGAGATTATAAATCTTCCCAACATAAGGCATTGGTCTCTTGTTTACGCTTATAATCCCTATCGAGCCTTTTACTGTTTGAAGTTTCGTCCCTGTTTTTAGATTTTGCAGCGCTACCCATCGCCCGGATTCTGTCAGGAAGTAGTGACAATCAGCAACGCTGATGCAATTTCCACTCTCAAGTAAAACGTCATAACATACGTACGTTCCCTCGTGCTCTTCAAGTTTTTCGATTTGCATGGATGTGTTTGCCGGACAGGTAACTTTACCAATTGTCTGGCCTGCGACAACTTTCGAGATTTGCACAAGTGCACTATCCACCCACACGGGCGTATCAGCGAGAAAACAACCCCTGCCTTTAGGTGGCGGTGGTGGAGGAACTGTTGTAAATGTCCAAACTTTACCGGTCATTATCTCACCCTCGCCATTGACCTCATCTATACGCCAGTAGTATGTTGTACCCGAAAGAAGACTCTCCGGATAAGCGATTCCCGGAAAGCCGACAATAAGATTCGTCGCGGCCTGATTGCCCAGGAATGTGCTTTCGACACCATCGTCCACATCATCGAAATTATCACCGAAATACACATCGTGTGAGATGGCGCTTAAGCCGGCAGCCCAACTTAATTTGACGTTTATTCCTACATCGATAGCTCCATCGGCAGGGATGGGATTATAAGCCTGACCAGGCAAAAGTGGCAGTTGCCGGGGTGACAGGCTTGCTTCTGACGTACCGCCATAGGCGCCCATATTGATTCGGCCGCCATTGGGGAAACGCTCAAGACCAACCGGGTCGTTCGGATTGCCCGCGTCGATGCACGGGCTGCTTGTATCGTCTATGACCCAGCTTTCGCTGTTCTGGTCCCATCGGCCATCCTGCGACTTCAAATGATAATCGCCATTGTTTGGATCTACGAAATAAGGTGCGGCATTAATATTGCCTTCGCCCAACCAGCCGCCCTCCACATCGCTGTATGAGACGCTGGCCGGTCCTTTGATCACCTCGCTTGTACTGCCCCTGGTCGCCTCGCGTGTACTGCCCCAGAGGATACAGTTGACGAGCATTGGGTGGCCATCCTGGATGTTGGAGATTCCGCCCCCAGCAATTGCTGCGAAGTTGGCGCTGAACGTGCAGTTGAACAATGTCGGGCGGCTGGTGTTGAGGTTCTCCATCCCGCCGCCGTTTCTGGCCGAATTCCCGCTGAATATGCAGTTGGTCAAACTCGGCTGACTGGTGTAGCGGTTGTACATCCCCCCGCCGCTTCCCAGCGCCGAGTTTCCGCTGAACATGCAGTTGAGCAGCGCCGGACTGCTGCTGTCGTTGTACATCCCGCCGCCGCTTCCTGTTGTCGAGTTATCACTAAAAGCGCAGTCAGCCAACATTGGACTACTTTCTTCGTTGTACATCCCACCGCCGCCATCACCCTCTCCCGAGTTCTCGGTGAATGTGCAATTGGTCAGCGTCGGACTACTCTTATCGTTGTACATCCCACCGCCGCTTCTCAGCGCCGAGTTTCCGCTCAACATGCAGTTGAGCAGCGCCGGGTTGCTGCTGTCGTTGTACATCCCGCCTCCACTTCCTGTTGTCGAGTTCCCACTAAACGCGCAGTCAGCCAACATTGGGCTACTGTCAACGTTGTACATCCCAGCGCCGCCACTCCCTCCCGAGTTCCCGCTAAAGGTGCAATTGGTCAGGGTAGGACTACTCTTATCGTTGTACATTCCGCCGCCATGGTCGTAAGGTAGTAGGCCATCGGCGTTACCGCCGGTGATGGTTAAACCATCCAGCACTGCTGTCGCGTTGGTTCCGCTGGCCATTAGCACATGATAGCTGTTCTCCTCGACATTGGTTAACTCTGGGCCATCGTCGGCATTAAGGTCGCCACTCAGAATGCTTTTGTATTGGTTGATATCCCGGACATCAGGATCCCCCCGGCGGCCGCTTAAGCTTGCAGCATAGCCACCTTTAATAGTAACACCATTCACGAGTTGAAACGAAGCCTCACGATCCCCCGGCATGATACCAATTCCTCTATCGGGCGTATAAATACCTTGAGCAACGTGTATTTCCACCGGCTTCTCCGAAAAATAGGCAAGCAATAAAGCATCCTGCAGGGAGTTGATGGCATGCTCCCAGCTTACACCGATATTAAAACCGTCGGCATCGGCATCAACGTAGATGAGCTCGCCTGCCGCAGCCGTGCATACCGTCACCAGTAGAAACAGAACGCATGCCGGCCATGTTACAAGATTTGTTTTCCCTCTCATTTTACTACCCTTTCAAAAAATTGTTGAAATATGATGACACTGCAGCCTACACAACCACAGCATACTTCCACTATCAGGCGAATCGTTTCGTAAGAGACTTCTCCGGGTATAGAAACAATGGTGTTTTGGCGCAACGCTTGTCTTCGCCTGGTCAAAATGCTGTAGATTCGACCAATGCAAGCACCTTCCAAAGTCTCTATTGCACATAATCCGGCTTTCCTCAGGAACAATCCAGAGAAAGCAAAACGACGTTGCTACAAAAGGAAAATCTCTTACCTGTTAAAGGCAGGACTGGTATGAAATAACAAACGTATGAATTATGATGGCACGCACAAATATAATGGATTTTAGCCTGCCTATCTCAATTGTTTTTGATTATACCTCTAATGCTGTACTTTTGCAAGGTCTTTTTGCTATTTTTTTAATTTTTTTTACCGACCGTCTATAGCGACAAAATTGGTGAATAGTTAAATGGTGAGTAGTGAGTAGTCAATTAACCAATTAACTAATTAACTAATTAGTTCCTGTTGCGGAAACAGTATTTGTCATTCCCGCGAAAGCGGGAATCCAGTTTTTCGCTCTGGACCCCTGCTTTCGCAGGGGTGACATCGCTGGTTTTTGTTTTCCGCAACAGATACTAATTAACCAAATACCAGCCCTGACCGGTGTTGACTTTACTTGGGTCTTTTGCTATTGGCCCAGCTTTTGATTTTGGCTGGTGAGAGGGTATTAAGCACATCGGCTTTCGTTGCCCAGCCTCGGGCGGCGGTGGCCACACCAAAGCCCATCAGGCCGAGACCGGCAACACTGTGTGCATCGGTTCCGATGGCCAGCTTGACTCCCGCCTCGATTGCCATCCTGCAATGGGTATCCTTGAGGTCCAAACGCCACGGATTTGCATTGACCTCCAGGGCGGTGTGGGTCTGAGCGGCATGCCTGATTACGGCGGCAATGTCGAGGTCCATCGCTTCTCGCTGGCCGATGAGCCTGCCCGTCGGGTGAGCGATGCAGTTGACATACGGATTGTCCATTGCCTTCAACGTGCGACTTGTTACCTTCTCCCGCGGGCTGGCCAGACCCGAATGTATCGCAGCTATTACAAAATCCAGCTCAGCGAGTAATTTGTCATCGAAATCCAATGACCCATCGGCAAGGATGTCAACCTCTGTTCCCGCTAAGATGGTTATGCCTTTTAGTTTTTCGTCGAGCTTGCGGATTTGCTTGATTTGCTGAACTAATCGTTCGGCTGACAGACCATTGGCAATCGCCGACGACCGTGAGTGGTCCGTAATACAAATATATTTGTAACCTGCGTCTTTCGCGGCCTCGGCAAGCTCGGATATATCACAATCGCCATCGGATGCGTGCGTATGCATGTGGAAATCGCCCTTGATATCCGCAGGCCCAATCAATTCAGGCAGAGAATTGTTTTTTGCAGCCTCAACCTCACCGCGGTCTTCGCGAAGCAACGGCTCGATATAATCAAGGCCGAGCTTTTTGTAGATTTCTTTTTCGACCGGCCCTGCAACTATTCTTTCCCCCTTAAACAGACCGTATTCATTCAGCTTCAACTTAGCCTTGATGGCGATTTCTCTCAAGCGCACGTTATGTTGTTTTGAGCCGGTAAAGTATTGCGCAGCGGCACCGAAACTCTCCTGCGGCACTACACGAACATCGACGTGCACGGGAATTGTCGCCGTCTGGATAATCGCCGAGCCTTTTGTCGGCCCTGCCGCAAGGACTTCCTGTACAAATCCCGCACTGGTAAATCCCTGCACGATTTGCTCACCCTTTTTAGCGGCAACGAGAATGTCAACATCGCCGATAGTTTCGGCCCATCGTCGCAATGAACCCGCGGTCTGGATTATCTTTATGCCGGATAGCCCTTGTAGGAATATCTTGACCAGCTCTGCCGCTTCTAAGGCCTGGTCGAGGCGAATTCGGCCAGTCGATTTCTCCAAAAATTCTATACCGCGTACGATTGCTGCCGCCTTTTTATCGCCAAAGCCGGGCAGTGTAGCCAAAGAGCCGTTCTTAATTGCACTTTTCAATTTAGCGATGCTCGTGACATTTAGTTTTTCATAGACCGCTTTTACACCCTTCGGCCCCATACCGGGCACGGTGAGCAATTCCAATAACTTCGGCGGGATTTTCTTGAGCAACTGCTGGTGGGCGGTTATCGTGCCGGTCTTTACAAATTCTTCGATTTTGGCAAGGCTTGATTTTCCTATGCCGGGCGTCTTTGCCAATTGGCCCGTTGCCAGAAGCGTCTCTACGTCCCTCGGCATATCGCCAATAACCCGCCCGACCTTTCGATAGCTGTTGATACGGAAACGGTCTTCGCCGAGTATCTCCATAACATCGGCCATCTCATTAAAAAGTTCGCTCAGAATGGCGTTCTTCATAAGGTTAAATTATACCCATTTTCAAAACCATTCAAAGTGTTAAAATATCCGCTATGAGCAAAGCTGATTGTGATATTCGAATAGGCACGTCGGGATGGTATTATAATCACTGGAAGGAACTGTTCTATCCCGCCGGTTTGCCGAAGAGCAAATGGTTCGAGCACTATGCACAGCATTTCGACACCGTCGAAATCAACAACACCTTCTATCACCTTCCGAAGGAGCAGTCTTTACAAAGGTGGCACAAACTCGCCCCCAAAGGTTTCCTCTACGCCGTAAAAGCCAACCGATATATAACTCATATCAAAAAGCTGAAGGATGCCTCCGAACCTCTGCAGCGATTCTTCGAAAGAATCGACATCTTAAAAAGAAAGCTCGGCCCTGTTTTATATCAACTCCCGCCAAGCCTACACCAGGACCTCGACCTGCTCACAAGTTTTATCAAGCTCCTTCCAAAGAAACGACCTGCCGTTTTTGAATTCCGACATAATAGCTGGTACTCCGATGATACCTTTGACTTACTCAAAAAATTGAAGGTCGGCTTTTGCATCCACGATATGCCCGGCAAGGAATCTCCCCGTGTAGTTACAGCCGACATAATCTACATTCGCTTCCACGGCACAACCGGCAGATATTCCGGCAGCTATTCGAAATCCGCATTACAGAACTGGGCCAAATGGCTAAAACAGCACAAGAACGAGGCGCTTGGCATCTACGCCTATTTCAACAATGACATCGACGCCCACGCCATCAAAAACGCTAAACAATTAAAAGAGAAATTTCAATAAGAACACGCCCAAATGAAATTTGAGGATGCCACCCGTCACGAATTACAAAAGAACATTTAAGCCCTTTTCGATGGCATACCTGCGAACTGCTTCGATTTCCTCAAAGGTAGGCCTGCGGTTTATTTTCGGATGCGAAGAAGCTTCGTAGCAGGGACGATACTGCTCCATAACGTTAATAGTAGTCGAAGTGCTAATCTGCTCTGCCAAAAAATCTATAATCCCGAAGCTGCCGGCTAAGTTATTCGGCAAAACCAGATGTCTGACCAAAAGCCCGCGGGTAGCTAAGCCGTTTTTCACCTCAAGTTCGCCCACCTGGCGATGCATCTCTTTGACGACAGCAAAATTCACCTGCGGATAATCCGGCGCGGCGGAAAGTTCTTCAGCAACTTCTGAATCGCAATACTTCATATCAGGCATATAAATATCCACGAAACCATCAAGTAATTTGAGCGTTTCGACCGAATCATAGCCGCCGGTATTATAGACTGTGGGTAGTTTAAGGCCCTTTTTCCTTGCCAATTCAACAGCAGCCGTAATAGACAGTATAACATGCGTTGGAGTAACAAAATTAATATTGCTGCATCCGTAATTTTGCAAATCAAGCATAGATTGAGCTAACTGCTCAAGTGTCATTTGGTGTCCGTGCCGATGATGGCTTATATCGAAATTCTGACAGAAAACACAACCTAAATTACAGCCGGCAAAAAATATAGTGCCCGACCCGCCGGAGCCGACAAGAACACTTTCCTCGCCGAAATGGGGCCCCACAGAACTAACTATCGGCATATCGCCAATCCCGCAAAAGCCGGTTTCGCCCTTTCCGCGATAAACCTTGCACTTGCGCGGACAAAGCGTGCAGGGATTCATCCTGCCCCACAACTGCTGAACAGGCTTAGTAAACGAACCGATATTAGCCGGAAAAAACGTCATAATTTCGTATTGCGTATTGCGTATGTCGTATGTCGTTCGAGGTACTGCTCATCGTAGGTTTATGCAGTACAATTATAGCATAACACTTCAATTTAACAATTTTTCGCACAATGCCGGCAGCCTTCCAGAGAAGCTCCAACCGCCAAAAGTTCACTCTAAAATAATCTGCCCAATACTTTACACTCAAGGTAAGGGTATAACATTACAAGAAAATCAGATTTAAGATACTGCTTTTTTAGCGCCGCAGGGTTAAAAGGGCAGTAAAATCTGTGAAATCTGTGATTAAAAAAGGACAAAATTGGCAGAACAAAAGGTCGATTTGGCGCATCCTATAGATAAACTGCTAACCAGGATGCTGCAAAAGAAAACGAAATAATAAATAATAATATTGCAGCATATAATAAAATGCCTATTTCTCGCTTGAATTAGGGCCGGTTATATAGTAAAATACTCAAAAACAAGTAGTGATTTTTCGAAAAACTTTTTTAACAGTAGAAGGATTATTATCATGAGTAACCGAAGAGGGTTTACCTTGATAGAACTTTTGGTGGTGATAGCTATTATTGCGCTATTGATGGCGATATTGATGCCCGCACTGGCACGGGTGAAGAAACAGGCACAGTCAGTTTCCTGCCAGGCGAGACTGAAACAATGGGGCCTTATGTTCAAGTTATATACAGATGACTATGACGGCTATTTCAATGAAGGCTGGGGCGTGGGTGAGACAACGTTGTGGATGAATTCGCTGCGGCCATATTACAACGATAACTGGGACATGCTTCTCTGCCCCACAGCAACGAGAGTTATGGAAAGTGCGGCTGACTGGGGTACGTTTAAGGCCGCGCAGCGCGACGTTTCCGTCCCAGGGGGTGGGTCATACCTTTACACCTTCAGCTATAGCATAAACTCCTGGACTAACTATATGCACGGAAACCGTGGCGACCGCCTGGAAGAATGGTTCTGGAAAAATACACAGAACGTTAAAGGAGCACATCAAATACCGGTTTTCGGCGACTCCACATGGCATGACGGCTGGCCACGTCACACCGACCAGCCGGTGGAGCATATGGACGCTTTCGGGATAATGAACCAGGGTACATCCGGCGAAATGAACCATTTCTGCATTGACCGGCACAATGGATTTATTAATATGCTCTTTATGGACTGGTCTATCAGAAATACCGGGCTTAAGGAGAACTGGACATTGAAGTGGCATCGTGCGTTTGATACAATGGGCCCGTGGACAAAAGCCGGCGGTGCCCTGCCGAGCGATTGGCCGCGATGGCTTAGACGTTATAAAGATTACTAAGAGATAGATATCTGTAGCACAACAATAGGTCAGTCTTTCAGGGCTGGCCTTTCTTACTGGTCAGGGGATTTTCAATAAGAAATTCTTAAAGCCCTGAAAAAAAGGCATTATTATGCGCAGAAAAGAAGGATTCACACTAATAGAGCTTCTGGTGGTAATCTCCATTATTGCGCTGTTGATGGCGATATTAATGCCGGCACTACAACGTGTAAAAAAACAGGCACGACTGGTTGCCTGTCAGGCAAAACTGAAACAATGGGGCGTTATCTTTTCAATGTATGTTGATGATAACGATGGCAAGTTTATGAGGAGTCTTGGCTATAATATTGAGGGCTTTATGTGGATAGAAGCGCTGCGCCCGCTATACCGGGACCCTAAGCTGCGCCTCTGCCCAATGGCCGCTAAAATAGAGCAGGAGGAAAGGCCGCTTCGATTTAAGGCCTGGAGCTGGCACGGTGATGACGGCAGCTACGGGATAAACGACTGGGTTTATGATCCAGCGCCGGGAAGAAGTCCGGGTGGAAGGCCGGCTGAAAACTTCTGGAGGACCCCCAATGTTAGCGGAGCAGGTAATATACCGGTGCTTTTAGATGCCTCCCACCCTCATGGCGGTCCCACCGAAACCGACCCGCCACAGGAATATATGGATATACCACCGGTTTGGGGAGCGGGAAATAGAATGGCGCATTACTGCATCAACCGGCACGATGGGTCTGTAAACAGTGTTTTTCTGGACTTCTCAGTCAGAAGGGTAGGACTTAAGGAGATGTGGATGCTGAAGTGGCATCGTAACTTCGATACAGCAGGCCCATGGACCACAGCCGGCAATGTACAACCCTCTGACTGGCCCCAATGGATGAGACATTTCAAAGACTACTAATAAAATAACTGCTGCACAAAGCAGCAATTCCATATTTAAGATTGTATTGGGCCCACTATTTGAAGTGAAATACAAAATTCAATATGGACACATACGCTTCTAACAGGCGTACCGCATATCCACCTGTGGCCAAATCAATAATCATTTATCATTTTAAAAGGGACCTATACCGAATCAATCAGTATAGGCCCCGAATTAACGCGAATCCGCTATATGGATACATACGCTTCTAACAGGCGTATCAACCATGACCCAGTATCTTGCTTCGCAATCCGAAGTCCACAGTCCGCAGGATGCCTTTCGGCAGAAGCAATGGGTGCCACCTAAATTCCGGCTTACGGTGCAGGTTCCGGCTCTGGTGCCGGCCGATACAGCCGGATATCGTCAAACAAGACCATACCCGAACCACCAGCCTGCAGATTGTTCTTATCACCGAAACCAATAGTAATCGTATTGACATTGGCAAGGTTAATACCCTGGGCTGCAAACTCCTGCAGGTCGATCCTCCATTCCGTCCAGGTACCTATCTGCGCTGCATTAGGATTCTCATGACTGACAATCACGCTGCCATTGAGAGCCACGTACATCCGCTCAGCAGCGTTAGCCGCATCACCGTAGAACCACAGCGATAATACTCCGACACCTTCCTGGGTCCAGTCACGCAACGAGACTAACGTCCTGCTTGCCTCAGAGTACATGAAATTGTTGTCGTAGAAATAAGGCATCGACTGGGCGCCACCGTGAACAATCGAAGTCTCGACATAATGCTCTCCAGCGCTCCAATCCGGATCAGGATAACCTATAGTGGAGCCGTTTGCTGGGATCTCGTATCCGTCTATCCACGTGGACCATATCTCGTCGGGTGGATAGTCGTTGTAGTCCTCAATGTCGTCTATGAGAAGGAAGTCGGCTACCGTAAAGTTCCATACTTTGCCTGTGCTGATTGTCGCGTCGGTATTATATTCATCGATGCGCCAGTAATAAGGCCCGCTGCCCCACTCGAGAGGTTCGGGGGGTGTATAGCTGGTAGCACTCTGACGGCCTCGATATATGCCCGTGGTATCGGATGCATCAAGACCTTGGACAGCGAGTTCGTCAGTGCCGAAGTAAACATCATGCTGAGCGGCCATTTCTCCAGGCGACCAGCTAAGCGGTGTTGCATCTCTGATGTCCGGTGTTGAGCCATAAGCCGGCTTCGGGCTGTGGGCAAGGTCAACATCACCTTTGAAAACCTCGGCTACCTCTTCGGCCGACAGCGGCCTAATCCAGAAGCGGGCGTCGTCAATAAGGCCCTGGTATTCGTCGCTCGGGCCACTATCCCATTCCGAGCCTATTGACCACTGCGTGTCGTCGGCCGGCTCGTCATCGGCGGGATCCTCCTTTCGCAGAACTCCATCGACGTATATCCACGAGGTGAGCCCTTCCCTGACGTACGTTATCATATGCCACTGGTTGTTGGCGACTTTAGGGGGGAACTCTACGTCGGCATCATCATCCGTCCACACATTCCCACTATTAACGCCAAACAGGAAATTGTGACTGCCAGCACGGTTAGATCCAAACACTACATGGTCATCCACCTCCGTATCGGTTTTGATCCATATACTGCACGTAAAACTGTTGCTTGTCATCAGTGGAGCTATACTGTCAATCTCGACATAATCATCATCTCCGTCCAATTCCAGCCCGCCGTCTATGGCCCCGAGTACCCACTTCGGATCATTATCACCACCAATTGTGCCATGATTGCCATAGCCGGACGAATCATAGGCGATGTGACCCTGACCTTCGTCAAACTTCCACCAGCCGATAAGAGCAGGGTCGTCAAGTGTTTTGAAACTCCAGAGATCGCCCGGGTGCTTGGTTGTGCCATCGGGCTCGACCTCATCGATCCGCCAGTAGTAAATGGTGCCATCCTCAAGACCTCTGGGATCATAGGTTTCATCCATCTGGTTGCCCACGAACGAGCCGCCGGTACCGGCAGCTACATCGGCGAAACTGGTGCCTAAGTACACATCGTGTGAAGCCGCACCGGAACCAGCACCCCAGCTAAGGACTGCACCTGGGCGCACAGTTTTGTTACCATGAGCAGGGTCGGGATTATAGGCGGTTAATGGCGCAGCAAAAAAGCTCCAGAGATCGCCCGTGTGAATCGTAGTGCCGTCAGCCTCAACCTCATCGATCCGCCAGTAGTAAGTGGCACCTGAAGTTAAACCGGGAACGTGCCAGTACTTCGCGAAGGGCATACGGTCCATATAGTCATCAGGCCCCAACTCCGGATTGGTGCCGAAGTACACATCGTGGTACACGGCAGTATATCCCCTCGTCCACTGCATAAGCGGCGCGGGTCCACCTGTACCCCCATCAGCCGGGTCAGGTTCCGTAGCAGTTTTAACCACATATTCTATATGCAGCAGCGGCGCCCTACTTTGGTCGTCGTTGAAAGACTCGGACTCTCGAGTTCCCTGGGAGGGATTGTCCGGGTTGTCTCTCAAAATCACCACCATCGCATTGCCGGCGGCCCAACCGTCCTGGTCGATTATCTCCTGGATGAGATGAGAGATGTCAGAAGATCGCTGCTCCGGACCTGCCGCCTGGAAGCTCCCCCACTGCGCTATATCCCACACCTCCGACGCCATCGTTGTGGCCCTGGAGCTGATGTTGGGGTTAGCTGAACCAAAATCAACTGGATTAGGACTCAGCTCACCCTCGATGATAACAGACACAGGGGGGAAATGGTATTCGTTATCTACATCATCGGCGGTGAACTGCACCCATGCCTTCTTGATTGCAACACCCTTGGGAATACCTACGCCCGTAAATCGGACACCTACAATTTGCAGAGTATCCGGCGAGGCGACGCCGTCATGGCCCAGCTCCAGGTCGCTGCTGCCCCTATCCATACCGCCACCCACGACCGTCTCTTCGGCATCATCATTGGAGGCAGCGACTCGGACCTCGACAGTGAAGTCACCAAACGCCGCATTTGTGCCGGCCAGAGCCAGCACCAAAACAAAAGAAGTTAAATAAATTAATCTCTTACACATAATATTTCCCTTTCAAAAAGTTAAAATAATTAGAAATTACGTCCTGGCCACACACCAAAATCCCGACTTATCGGGATTGTCTTCAGCAGACAACTTCAAATAAAACGACCGATTCATCCTTTTCATCCTTCGCAGTAGCTCTGCTACGGAGAATGGACGTAGTAAGACTACTACGGAGAACGGATAACAACTTTCACACTCATTACATTCTACATTCTATATTTGCTCGGGATAATTTGTTACAATTGGATACTACCTCCTTCCTTCAAAATCAAATACAAAAACCAATTACTCCGAAGGATGCCTTACGGCAAAAGCTCAGACCTTACTATTGTTTTATACCAGATTCTATGCGTTACTTCAAGAAAAATTTATCTCAAACTAAGGTTTTTTCATGCTCTTTCTCGGTAATTCGCACGGGCCGTGAATTGTAAGACTTTCTGTTATAAATAGTTATAAGGCTTTACGGTACTGCTTGTTAATGTCGGCATTGACCGGCTTTGTTCTGTCCTGTCTTGGAAAAAACCTGAGTTTGAGCCATTTTGCTATTGTGGCAAATCAGATTCGGGTGTATAATACTTCATTAGGCAAAATAGCCTAAATTGACACAGGAATAAAAAATTAACGAAACACAAAGTTGTTTTTGCACATCTCAACAGCAAAAGGGGTTATTATGAACAGACAAAAAGGATTTAACCCGTTAGAAGTTGAGATCCCTGACCGGAAAAGCGGAAGATTTCTAACGGGGTTTACGTTAATAGAGCTTTTGGTAGTTATCGCTATTATTGCGCTGTTGATGTCCATATTGATGCCGTCGCTACAACGAGTAAGGAAACAGGCAAAGATGGTTGCTTGCCAGTCCAATCTCAAACAATGGGGCCTTGTCTGGTCAATGTACACAGAGGAAAACGACAGCAAATTCCCCGAATATATGGCTGGTAATTGGATGCAGAAGCTGGTGGAATATTACTCTAACAGTGAAAAACTGCTCTACTGCCCGATGACCATAAATAAAACCATAGCTGAGGGGGCTCCCGTCCGCTATTCAATTATTGAACAGGGTGGCAAACGCTGCGGCAGCTATTCACTAAATGAGTGGATTTATGACAGCTATGATACAGGTGGCGGGCGAAAACTCGAGGAGTACTGGAGAAGTACCAATCATAAAGGTTTGAATAACGTTCCGGTTATGGGCGATGGCGCCTGGCGTGCTGATGGCCAGCCATACCCAACCGACGAACCCCCTTCGTATGACGGAGCGCCGCGAACAAACATGGCCGACGATGAGATACGCATTTTCTGCATCAACCGTCACGATGGATTTATAAATGTCCTCTTCATGGATTGGACTACCAGAAAGTTGGGACTTAAAGAATTATGGACGTTGAAGTGGAATGCCGAATACAACATTGCAGGCCCCTGGACGACAGCCGGTCTTGCGCAGCCCTCTGACTGGCCTGAGTGGATGAGGCATTTCAAAGATTACTAATAGATAATCGCAGTAGCTTCTTCAATCCTCTTGATGACCTCAATGCCATCTGCAGAGTAAGGTACATAACCATCAAAGCCCTTCTGCAGCAGGGCAGCCGACTCAGAATCGCTTAACTGGTTCGCAATCGCTATTATCTTAATAGTCCGCAAATCTTCATTATCACGGATGCTTCTGAAAATGCTCATCGCATCTATGCCCTCTGCCAAAAGGCTTACTAACAGAACATGGGGGGCAAATTTCTGAACGACCGCGCCTGTCCCAAAATTGCTCCGGACGGTTTGGACTTCATAGTCACCCTCACTTTGCAAAACATCAGCCAGAGCCGATGCAGTTTTGTCGTTGCTGTCTGCTATAAGCACCCGGATTTTGCCGACCGGAAGTGCCGCCGTAGGCATATTATGCATCTTCATAAAGCGAATCAACTCGCTGACAGGTATTCGACGGTCCTTGCTGCCGGGTATGCGATAGCCCTTCAGTTGGCCGTTATCAAACCACTTCGAGACTGTTCGAGGTGCGACGTTACAAATCTTGGCTACGTCGCCTGTCGTCAGTACGTTCTTGCCTTTTGTCATTTCCAGATTCCCGCCACTATATACTCAAACCGTTTCTTTATTCGGTTTTAAATCGAAGGCTGTTTAACATACAAATGTAATTTTCAAGTTAGCTGCAAATAAACCGCTATCTCAGCAGCACTACGTCCCATAAATATTCTTGCAGACCCAAGCCTACAGACTACAGACCTAAGACCACATATCCGAGTCTTGGGTCTTGAGTCTTGGGTCTTGAGTCTGAAAAATGTTTTTGATTTCTCGGCCAGTGCCGGTACAATTTCGCCAAGGAGATTTTGTTATGCAGATATATTTGTCTCGGCCGGATATCACCGCCAGAGAAATCGAGGCGGTCTGTGAAGTGCTTCGCGGTCCCAATCTGTCACTCGGCCCTAAACTGGAGGAATTCGAGCAGGTCTTCGCTAAGTACATTGGCACAAAGCGGGCTGTCGCCGTCAATAGCGGAACCAGCGGCCTGTTCTTGTGTATGTTAGCACTGGGAATCGCCCCGGGAGACGAAGTTATTACTACGCCCTTTACTTTCATTGCCTCCGCAACGACTGTTATGATGGCCGGGGCCAGGCCGGTCTTTGTTGATATTGACCCGGTAACTTTGAATATCGACCCTGCTAATATCGAAGCCGGCATTACCGAAAAGACAAAAGCAATTCTACCGGTGGAGGTTTTCGGCAATCCCGCCGGTCTGGACAGGCTTTGCGAAATTGCTCAAAAATACAATCTGGCGGTAATCGAAGACAGTTGTGAAGCCCTCGGTTCCGCATTGAACGGAAAAAAGGTCGGAACATTCGGCTCGATGAGTGTATTCGGCTTCTATCCCAACAAGCAGATAACCACCGGCGAAGGCGGAATGATTGTGACTGACGATGATTATCTCGCCGATATCTGCGTCTCGCTCCGCAATCAAGGCAGAGGCAAGGGCAGCGACTGGCTGGGCCATGACAGGCTGGGTTATAACTTCCGGCTCAGCGACATAAATTGTGCGCTCGGCATTGTGCAGCTTTCTCGAATAGACCAAATCAAAGCCAAACGCCGACAGGTCGCAAAATGGTATCAGGAAATCTTAGCTGATGACGACAGGCTGATAGTGCCCACCGAGCTGGATGATTGCGATATGAGCTGGTTTGTCTTTGTCGTCCAGCTTGCTGATGGCTTTACTTTGGCCCAGCGTGACAGTATTCTACAGGCGATGAGAAGCCAAAACATTCAGGTCAGCAATTATTTTCCTCCTGTGCATCTGCAGCCGTTTATGGCCGGGCAATTCGGCTATAGTCAAGGCGATTTCCCTGTTACCGAAGCCGTCTCTAAAAGCACTATCGCCCTGCCGTTTCATAACAATCTGACCAAAGATGAAGTGGCAATTGTCTGCAAAACATTGAAAAAAGTTTTGGCCACTGGCCCCGACAGTGGTAGTATTTAGCCCCGTCCTCTGGGCGGGGGTGCAAACGTAAGGAATGCTTTGTCCGTTTTACCCACCCCTGTGCTGGGGTGATTTCCCTTTGTCTTTTCCTTTTTTCTTTCCAATTCTCTAATCCTCTAATCCTACATTCAACATTCTTCTCTTCATCCTGAGCTCGCCGAAGTCTGCACACTGTTAGGTTTAACTGCAATAGCGGAATTCAAATCAGAATACAAATCTTTCCACCCAGGATTAAATTTCTCAATTAATCTGATTTTCCACGACTTGTTCCATTTTTTCAATTGTTTCTCACGCAATACCGCTAATTTCTTACCGTCGCATTGTTCATAATAGACCAGCTTCTTAACTTTATATTTTTCTGTAAATCCGTTACGAAGATCGTTTTTATGCTCACTAATCCTCCTCTTCAAGTTCTTCGCCATACCAACATACAGCTCCCCTTTTTTACGGCTGGCCAGAATATAAACAAAGTACCCTTTCATTTTGATAGCTTGTCCCCAGGAGCTTGTCCCCGGTGTGTGCTTACTTGCTTTTCTGCCGGGGATATATGCTTCCCTGCTTGTCCTTAGCTTGTCCCCGGCGGGTTCTTTCTTAGTTTACCCCCGATGTTAGCTCACTTGCTTTTCTGTCGGGGGCCGGGGACCTAAATACTCATTATATCGTTTCCGTATAAAAACGCTGAATGAAATTGAAGGGGTGCTGATTCACCACTTCACCGAGCTTCTCGGCTGCAAGCCCGCCGCCGTCTTTATGGCTATAATAAAAAAGAACTGCACTACATGCTAGGAAAGTGGAAATTAAAAAATCAAAATGCAAAAAGCAAAATTGCAATTTAAAACTTAAAGATGGTTTTGGGGCTGGATATTGACCTGGCTCTAATTCGCACCTAACAATCGCACAATAGCACCCATAACGGAAGCCGTAATCAAAGTTAGAACGGAAATCAACCACTGCCATAACACATGGGTCCTGATTCTCCGCTCGACCAATCCGGCTTTTCTCATTTCGTGACAATCTTCTAAAATGTCACCCACAATTGATTCGCGATGCTTTCGTGGAAGACACCATCCCAGCAAAATTGCCCATTTCTCCGTCTCATTCCATTTACCACCTATCAAACCACCTTCGTTGTTTTTCATGTTCCATTTTTCGCCTACCTCAATTACTACTATAACTATTGGAGCGAAAAGAAGCAGTGCGAGAGCAATGTACCATCTTATCACTAAAAGGATCATTCCCCCCGCGAAGATCAAAAAGCCGGTAACGAATAAACAGAATATCAACAAAAGTGTACCATGATCGGTCTTTGTCAGAGAGTCCAACATCAAGTTGCCCCTGTCCATTGGCGTCACCCTCTCGACTTCATCCATCCTTGTATCAATATTCATTTTCTCTAACTTTACAATTCCTTAAACACAATCGGCTCAACAAAACTTACTTCGACTGACTCAATATCCGCCAGACAGCGCTAAAGATAGTGGTCGGTATTAATAATAAGACTCCAACCAACCACTGCCACAGAACTTGAGTACGTATTCTCAACTCACTGCAACCCACATTTCGCATCTCGTAACAATCTTCCAGAATATCCCCGATAAGTGGACCTCGGAATTTTCGGGGAATCCACCACCCAAGTGCAATAGCCCATTTCTCGGCTTTATTCTCTGAATTTAAGATTCCAAACAGGGAAGAACGAACGTTATCAATCACAATATTATTATTGCATACTTGGCGGATAATTTCTTTGGTTATTGTCAGTAAAATAAATAACAAAGGAGGGAACAGAGGACTAAACTTAGTCCAATTTTTAAGTCTGGGTTTCGGTGAATATCTTGTTAGTGTCCACTGTGTCCAAACACTATCGTTAGTTTCGAATAATTCGTAAGTACTTAATTCTATGCAGAATACATAAAACAACCCGATAATAAGTAAAGGGTAGTATAGTATTATAACTCGCTTAACTATTTTATACATGTCGGAGTGCCCCCCCGAAACCGTTGACCAAAAATATCTTATAGGCACTCAATGCTCGCTCGCCCGTACCTGTTATTGAGAAGAACTTACGCGGATAGCCCCTTCTCTCAGGTGTTGTTCCACCTGTCCTTGAAGTAACGAAACCCGCTGCTTCCATACGCGTCAGGGTGGTATAAAGCGAACCCAAAGGCATCTTATGCTTTGTTCTTGCCTCGTACTCATTTCGAATATCTCGTCCTGGTCGTTCTCCGTTCATAATGATATCGAGCATCACTGCTTCACGATATGTTGCCATCTTTTCGTTTCTCACTTTATATTTCCTTAACATAATCAACAATTCTCAATCATTAAAACATACGCTTGTATAATATTATACAAATGTACATAAATAATGTTCAATAAATTTTGAAAAAAAACAAAAATAGTTAATATTTCCGCATGAAGTAATAGTGGTAGTGATTGATGAATAGTGATTTGTTAGGAAAGTGTGTTTTTGTGTTAAAATAGGTAAATTTCTCCGTCAGTTTTCAATCAAAAACGCTGATACCTCAGAACAAAATTTGAAATTTTTAAAAAGTTTTTAACTTACTTTCCCAAATCGAGTTACGAGAATCACTAACTGATATTCGAGGACTTTTTTCGCATCAAAAGCGCAGGTAGCTCTAATTATAGAGTCGCTGTTTTTTTGCCTTCGTTAAAAAGTCAATAGTCAATAACTCAAACTGGCCGTTTTGCTTGTGATTTTTGACATAAGTAATTATGAAATAAAAGGTTATTGCTCACAATTTCTGACATAAAAAAACTAAAAAAAGTGTTAATCCTATGAACCGTTTCAGTCAGCTTCAAAGAGCAGGCCAATCATATCGGCCTGGTGGACGAAGGCAAGAATTTGCGACAAAGCTTGCTTTGGGAGCAAATCTTGACGAGAACACAAAGCTGACTGAAACTCCTCTTTGTCCTCCGTGTCCTCTGTGGCTATTTTTAAATTCTTTAATCCGTTCAATCCGCGCAATTTATGCCATAGGTATCCGTGGCTCCAATCCTGTTATCCTGTCCAATTCCTTCGAGTCTTTGTGCTTTTGTGCCTATAAGGCACTACATCTGTCGAGGATCCTCTACAAATCACCCCTTTTTATGCAAAACAAACCCAATGTCAAGGACGCTCAAATTAACGTAAACTCTTATATGAAAAGTAATTATGAAAAATTGGACATTTGGTTAAGTGGAAAAAACAAACCCAATTCAAACCCAAACAAACCCAATCTCAAAAAAGCCAAAATGAACGTAAACTCAACTATAACAAAGGATTACAGAAAAAAAGATGATTTCAAGGTCCGAATAAACAAACCCAATTTCTCCAAAGGCCCAAAATGAACGTAAACTTATATCTTATAGAGGATTATGAAAATGAAACCACCTTACGGCCCAAAAAAACAAACCCAAACAAACCCAATTCAAACCCTGTCCTGAGCGCAGTCGAATGGGCCAATTTACGAAAGGCCAAAATGAGCTTAACATCGCTTGCCAAAATAAATAGCACAGTTTTCGCACTTTGCGCTTGGAATCAACGGCTTTTTATGTTAAATTTTAATAGAGGCAAATACAAAAGGTCAGCGGGGGGGATGGCCGATAAAATGTGTCTTAGGAAGGGAGAATCTTTATGAGAGGTTGGAGAATCAAATTCGTTTTTCTGCTGATAGTCTATTTTGCCGGCTTTGCTACTGCGATTTATACTTTGGCACCCGTACCGGAGAATAAAGCCAATACCTCCGCTAATTCTTTGTTTTTGCGAAGCAAAACGGCGGGAGAAAAAAACTCTGTTTTTTCGGCGCTCAAATCAGACGATTTCGCAAAATCTTTTAACACAGGGATACACAAGTGTATTGACTTCGGCAAGGATGCTGCCTGGCGCACAGCAAAGTTCATAAAACAAAAGATTGACCAAAGGCAAAATCGAACTGACAGCTAAGAGAATTGCCGATTGTCGATTGACGATTGCCGTTTGAAATCGAAAACCGGAAATCGTCAATCGGAAATCAGAGTTCTACTGTTCTTAATTGCTAACTTATATTCGTATATACGCTGCCGAAACCTTTGAGAGAGGGGGGAGCGTGCGTATATGCAACATTGGCCTTCAGAATATCAGACCCAAAACCACAGAACCAAGTCTTGAGTCTTAGGTCTTGAGTCTTGTGTCTTAGGTCTTGAGTCTTACTTGCTTGTTGAACATGCGCAGTTGCACATCGATAGCGCTTACTACCCAATCTATGTAGTGCAATTTATGAGCGGGCCGGTGGTGTCCTTCGTTCATCAAACCACTCTGAACGGTTTTTAAGAATTTGCTTATTGTTTGTGGGCTGATTTCTGTAGGTTCGGCAGCCCATTGCTTTAAGTCCCCATACTGCCGCTGTAATTTTCGGCTGCCTCTTAACTGTTCGGCAGTCAAATAATCCGCCGGATTATAGGCCAGTTGAAGACCCTTAAGACACAAGATTAACGGCTCATAGTTGGCCCTTTTTTCCAGACGAATAAATTTGTACTGCTGGACATGTGTAGTTGCCTGCGCCGGGGGTTTGTCTGCAATGGCGTCTGCGCCCAGATACCATCTGCGCTTGCTGGTTCTGGCAAATACGAGTTCTTCATCCCGACGTTCGGTGCCGCCAAACGCAGCATCGGGGTACTGTGTTATCTCATCATAGCCCATTCTGGAAACCCACAGTCTGCCGGTGCCCTTTAGTTCAGGACCACCGCCAAGCACAAGCAGGCACTTGACAAAACCCAAAGGTAAAATTTTTTGATTGCCGAACTGGTTTTTTCGAAGCTGAAAAGAAAGATGCAAACTATGTGGGCGAACGTCATAGAAATTGACAATCTCGTGTATCAACTGATTAAGAAGCCACGGGTCTGAGGTTGCTGGTCGAGACAGTTCTCCGCGGATATTCAGCCTTCCCGGAGCAAGCTCCAAAAAACCGGACCGGCGTGCCTGGTCGGTTGAGCCTGTGTGGTCGTCGATATATCCACCGAGTTTCCAGGATAAAACATCCAGGCGAAAATCATAGAAATACTTAAATCCGTCATACACCGGGTCAATCTTTTTCTGAATGCTTCTTTGGGGTTCGACAGCCGCAGGACCAAGATTGCTTAATTCTACCTCAATTCCAAGTGGAACCAGCCCAGGCTGAAGACTCGAACGAATCCGCTCCAGCTTTGCCCGGGCAATGCGAGCATCAAACATACTTTTCGCTGCGCGTACGGCGTATTTGATATAGTCAATGAGGTCGTGTTTGTCACATGGCATTGTTTGAAAGCTTCTCTCAATAATCAAATCAACAGCCCTGCTGTTTGCATTTACCATTTGTAAAGCCGCAAGCACACTAACCGACCGCTTAAAATATCTTTCCGAAATACGCATATGCTCGAGTTCAAAGCGGTATCTCGACTGGATTTGTTCTTCGAGCTGACTGAGCAGGATCTGCTTGATAACCAAAGCTAAATAGTTCTTCATAAACGGCCTAGCCTGGGGGTTGCTGTATAAGTGTTTTATGCTCGGCCGGGGCCTGTCGAGCTCGTGTTCAAGATAATAATCGCTAACGGCATCGGTGTGATAATGGCTCATGACCAGGTCACGTTCTGTGGTTGCGAGCAGCTCCCGGTCGGCTCGGCGTTCCGATTCTGCATCTGCCGTCCGTTCGCCGGGGCGGGTACGCCTTTTGATGAATTTTTCAATGCGTTTTCGCAGCCAAAGCTCGTGTATCAGATTAACATGGAACCTGTCACCAAAACGCTTTGCCATTGAATTGTGAGTTACCAGGTAAGCCTGGGCTTCAACCTGACCATTTGCCGTGTTGATTTGTACCGTTTCTCTTTCGTAACGTTTGCCTTCATACCTGTCGATTTCTGCCATTGCCCAGGCGGGGACATCGTAGATTACCAAGCCCTCGATCCTTGATGATGGTGCTGCAACGGCATAGAAATAGACATTGTCCGGGCTGATTTTTCGATAACGTGGAAGGAATGCTGGTTCGGCCCAGAGCGTCTTGCTGCTAATTTTAGAGGCCCTTCTGGTAAAACTTAAGCCGCTGACCGATTGAAAGATTCTCCGGTCCCGCAGCGAGCCGTAAATGAACAGATTGACCTTTCCTTCGTTCATATTTCTTATTTCGTATTTCGTATTTCGTTATCTGTGTTAATCTGTTTCGATCTGTGCAATCTGTGTTTTCGGATTTGGCTTCGCAACCTCAATAGCTCTTTGAACGCACGAAGAATTACCCGAAAATTCGCACCGGTTTGCGAGCCGGCTGTTCGTGGGTAATGATGGATGCCTTTTTGAGTTATACGATAACCTTTGCGAACAGCCCGAGCTAAGATTTCAGCGTCGATAAGGGCACCGGTACTTACCACTTTAATGTTATCAAAAATTTCCCTTTTGTATAACTTGAAAGCACAGTCGATGTCGCGAACTTTTATACCGAACAGAAGGCAAACCAGTTTCGTCCAGCACCAGCCATTGATTTTGCGTATGAGATTATCCTGACGGTTCAGTCGATAGCAGCTAACAATATCGTAGTGCTCCATCAACCCCAGCAGCGGCGGCATTTCGTTAATATCGAATTGGCCGTCGCCGTCCGTATAAAAGACAAGCTCTTTTGTTGCCGATTTGAAGCCGGATTGCAGGGCTGCTCCGTAACCGAGATTAGTCCGATGATGCACAACTTTTACCCTGTCGTTTTGGCTGGCGAGCTCGTCGGCGATCCGGCCCGTGCTGTCGCAACTGCCATCGTCAACGATAATTATCTCGAAGTCGGCTTTGAAATTCTCTAAAACGGAAAGAGCCTGTTGAACTACGCGGACGAGGTTATCCTGTTCATTATAGCAGGGGAAAAAAACGCTGATTGAAACTTTGTTTGCTGATTCAGTCATAATCAAAAGCAAAGAGCATAAGACTTATGCCCTTATGCCCTTATGCACTTATCTACTTACCACCTCTTGACTTGAGCTACCCTGAGTAATTCACCTAAACATTTTGTCTCTTGAGCATCGTAAAAGTCCGCGAGTTTTGTGTTCCTCTGCGTTCGGGCGACATTCTCCAAATAAAAGCATGCTAACCGTGCGGCTTCAACTCTGTTGCGATAGCCATCCTGATTGGCCCAATCAGCCTCATTTTCTATGAATTTGTTGACATAATCTTCGCAAAACTTCTTAACGTGAGGTTTTAGCTCGGCGAACCCCGAAGCAACAAGTATTATTTCCCGCATAGGGGCCGGAGACGGGTTCAAATTGAAAGCCTGGACGGCAAAATCAAGGCCCTTCTTTTTTTCGTCTATTCCACGACGGTAAAAAAGCCAGCTATGGGCGCAAATAAGATTCCTGTGGTAAACGTCAGGGTAAAGGGTTTTTCCGTTAAATATGCCGTCGTAAAGCTGCTTACCCTGAGGCGTTCTTATATCGACGAACAATTTTTGCTTGTTATTAAAGAATACAAGACGCCAATTGGGATGACGTTCAAGACCTTGTACGGCGTGATAGGACGTTTTTCGATAATACTCCTCCCGCGGAGGGGTACTATACGTTGACCGGGGCATTAAGACCACCCAGACATTACGTTCTCTCAACTGCTCATCCATCCACTGGCCAATCTTTGCATAATCGGCACTGGTTACATTTTGTCTTCTGGCCCCAGCTCGTGTGACTATCTGGTATGTACCCTGGCCCCCAGCCATAATATGCGTCCAAATGTCGAAGGCGTTGCGGTTATAAGCTGCCTGTGCTCTGCCATCCATAAATAACTGCAGAGGCGTTCGACCGGTATTCGGGTCGGGTTCCTGACCCCAGGCAATGAAGCCACCCTCAGTCCAGTAATTAAGCATTTTCCCTTGCAGCTTGTTATCTTTTATAAACTTAGTGGTGTAAAACGGTTTTTGGCTCGAGTCGGTCATTCGCATAAAAATGGAAGTTAATTTTGGATCGCGAGGCCAGGAATCAAGATAAATACGCTTAAATTTGAGCCCCCACCACGTGCCGAAAAACAAAACCGCCACGGCACCGCCAAGGATAAAAAACAATTGTAGATTATACGGCATCACAGAGACAATCAGACGATTGTTTCTCTCGAAGTTACGCGCTGCTGAAATTGCACGAACTATCCGGTCAATAAACATCGCTATAACCGGACAGGCTGCGATGGCGGCTATCGGTATAAACCTGCGGGAACGAATGGCCATATAAATGGTAAGGGCAGCAATAAGCATTAGCGATACATCAATCTTGGGCCGTTGATACTCCTCAGAACTATTCGTTTTTCGCTTAGATTGCCGACTAACAGATTTGGATACTACTATCAGGACAACAGCCCAAATTAGCAAAACCAACCAGGCAATAATATACATCATTAAAAAAGGCACCGCCGTACCGACAGGGTTAGTCCAGTCGAAAGCAGGACGCCATTCGTGGATGTCACGCCATCTCGCAGCGTGTTCGCTGACACTGATGACAAAAGTATGAGTCAGGTTCGTTAAATGAAAAGGGTTGAACAAAACCGCAGCTAAGAAAGCAACAAAATAAGCGGCAACTGTATGATATACGCCCTTCCAACCAATAGAGACAACGTTTTTCTTGAAAAAAATCAGGACAAAATCCAAAACTATCACCAGGATTAAAAACAGAAATGTGGATAATGTAAGGCCGGCTTTGGAAAGGACAAAATATAAGAACGGCCAGGCAGCAACATTGTATAAAATCGCAGTCCATTTTCTGTTGCAATTGCTCAGCAGGTGCAAACCTATAAACGGGATGAGCATTATGAATGCGTAGATATATCCGCCGTGGACATTGCACCAGAAAACCGTTACCGGCACAATGAGCCATATATACAACACGTTTCGATATGTGGCAAGGACAAGTATGAGCAAAAAGACTGCCACTAACATATTTGAAAAACCCGCGGGGCGAATATCGAAAAATGAACGGCCTGTAAACATTGCAAAGCAGGAAAAAACAGCACAGAGTGCCGGATTAACCCCCAATAATCGACCCGTGTAATAAACACAAATCACGGTCAATATGTAAATAGCAAATTTCCAATACACCAGCGCATTGGAAGGAAAACTCACACCGTCTGCGTATGATGATTTAGGAACCAACGAATAAAAGATAACGTGCGTCAGCCAGTTCTGGTTTATCCAGCCGGTCGGATGCCAGTATTGGACCGTCTCGATGCCGACTTTGTCCGCAATCCATTGGGCCCAATTCGGCCAGGTTTTAATCTCTTCTTCAGTCGGACCTGCTTTGTGCGAGTTTGCACTGAACGGCTCGACAGTATCTACTCCATGATTGACAAAATGTCGCCCGCAGGCCATCGCAACCCACGTATCGCCGGCTGCAACCATGTGTGTGCAGGCGTGAAATGTAAAAATAAGCATCGCCAGAAGACAGACGACAGAGGACAGAAAACGGAGGACAGAAGACATCTGACTTCCGACATCTGACTTCCGACCTCTGACTTCCGACTTCTGACTTCTGACTTCCGACTTCCGACTTCTGACTTCTATTGACTTAGCCATTCTTCCAGTCTGTCCAATCCTTTGGTAATCTGCTCGAGCGAACAGGCAAAACTCAAACGAACATTATTATCACAGCCAAACGGCAGCCCCGGAACCAGCGCGACATTGGTCTGTTCCAGAAGCGCTTTTGCAAAATCCATACTGCCGTTAATTTGCGCACCATTAATATTTCGGCCATAATGGCTTGAAACATCAGGGAAACAGTAAAAAGCGCCGGTAGGTTCGGAGCATTCCACGCCTTCGATGCTGTTCAGCCGCTCGGCCATATACTTGCCTCGACGCTCGAATTCCTTCCTCATATTTTCTATGGCCTGCTCGGCAGGCTCACCTAAAGCTGCCATCGCCGCATACTGGCCAAAGGTTACAGGATTCGAGGTCGTATGAGATTGAAGACGCCCCATTGCCTTTATAGCCTCCAGCGGCCCGGCGGTGTATCCGAGACGCCAGCCCGTCATAGAGAAAGTCTTGCTAAAGCCGTTAAGAGTCAGAGTTCTATTGTAGGCATCTTCACTCAGTGAAGCAAAGCTCACAAACCTGGTATCGCCATAGACGAGCTTTTCGTAGATTTCATCCGAAAGCACCGCCACTTTCGTTCCTTCAAGAACCTTTGCGATGCCTTTTAGCTCTTCTGGCGTATAAGTAAACCCACCCGGATTATTGGGTGAGTTAATCAACAGCATTGCGGTTTTTTCCGTTATGGATTCCTCCAACTGCGACGGCGTAATTTTGTAGCTGTTATCTTTATCAGTTTGAATAATTTTAACAACAGCACCGGCCAGCCTTATCGTCTCAGGATAAGTTACCCAGTAAGGTGTTCCCAAGATAACCTCGTCACCAGGGTCAAGCACCGCCTGCATTGCCTCGTAAACTGAGTGTTTGCCGCCGATATTAACAATGATTTGGTCAGGACTGTATTCGAGACCATTGTCCTTTTGGAGCTTCTCGGCGATTGCGGCTCGCAGCTCGACTATACCGGCTGCGGCTGTGTATTTCGTCTTACCTGCCTTCAGCGCATCGATAGCGGCATCCTTGATATAATCGGGCGTATCGAAATCCGGCTCTCCTGCACCAAAACCAACTACATCTACGCCCTGGGCTTTTAATTCCTGCGCCCGTGCTGTAACAGCGATAGTTGCCGATGGCGGAACATCCTGAGCCCGTTTACTGACTTTCATCTTCTTTGCACCTTTCTAACTGAAGTTTTCAAAATTGAGGTTAGGCATATATTATTTAAGAAAATCAGCTTTTTCGATTTTCTTAAATAATTAGTCCACTTCTTATTAGACAAGAACTTACTGTTTGAAAAGAAAAAATCAAAAAAACAATTTTTTCTTTTCAAAGTATACCTAACCTCGATTTTGCAAAAGTCTTGTTAATGTCATTGCGAGCCCCGCCCTTTGGCTTCGCAAAAGCGAAGCTGCGGGGCGTGGCAATCTCTGAGTTTCAAAAATTAAAACTAACTTCAACCGTCATTTCGAGCGCAGCCAAAGGCAACACAACCGTCATTTCGAGCGCAGCCGAAGCCAACACAACCGTCATTTCGAGCGCAGCCGAAAGCAACACAACCGTCATTTCGAGCGCAGCCGAAGGCGGAGTCGAGAAATCTGTTAAACAATTTCTTCCTCTTTATTCTTTTCAGCATTCTGTCTTTTTGTTAGATACTCTTAATCAACCGTACTATTAAAAACAAAACAGCAAAGCTGGTCAAGAAGATACCTTATTCTACAAGATGGGGCATCGATTTTATTGACAGCTAATTACACAACTGCTAATCTATTTTTATGGTTCGTGCTTTTCAAATTGCGGCCGTATCAGACTCCGGACTACTAAGGCCAGAGGCAAAGCACCTGTCCTCTGTCCTCCGTCTTCCGTCTTCTGCCTTCTGTCTAAGGTCTTGTGTTTTGTGTCTTGGGTCTTGTGTCTTGTTGTGTTTTTGCCTGATAGGTTGTACTGCTCCCGAAGAAGAACCGATATGGGAAAACATCAAAATCGGCGACCTTGCCCCCCGTCGCGATGGCAAGCCGCCGTCATCGCGGTTGATTGAGACGATAAATTTTGACCTCCATATTTTTGAAATACCCGCCGAAAACATCGACAAATTGGATAATACTCGCAAGAATTTGTACACAAAGCCTCTGCGATTTAACAGTCTTTATGCCTTCGGCGCCAACTCGTTTTCGGTCCACTTCGGCCAAATCCGAATGTTGGACGAAATCTATAATTTGCTGCTTGCCGCCAGCGGTAAAATATTAACGAAAGTTTCGCTGATGTTGGCCGACGACCTGCCCGAGTCCATTGCCATCACCGGTTTAGACGGCCCACGAACCATCTTCTTCACCTCAACTTACGGCTCAAGGGAAGGAGCAAACATTGGGCCCGGTATCCTTGCTCTGCGGCTCACAGCCCAAACAATCCCCGGCTCAAGAGGCGTATGCAACGTTACCGCCTATCCGGTATTTTCGCCACCGATAAGAAGAGCTGCAATCCCACTTTTGGACGCCCGGACAAAAATGCGAGAGTTTCCCTTCAGCGCCGCCGCCTTCGCACTCAAAATGGGCCCGGGCGATTTTGTCCTGCTCGGACCGAAAGAATACGTCAGCGACCAAACAGCTTTAGGCGGCCTGTTCTTCAGCAATCCCAAAGGCGGCCTGTTCTTCAGCAAAACCGAGCGTAAACCGCCCGAGCTTAAACCTGCCGTCAGAATATTCTTACTCGTTTGTACCCGGACAAATTTTTGACCGCCCTATGCCCAACCCAACAGTGATATTGTCTCAATGCAGTGATTACAGCCCGCCCGGGATTGCCGAAGCATTACAAAAACAGTTCGAGCTCCTCGGCGGACTGGAAAAATTCGTAACCCCGGGCGACACCGTTTTACTCAAGCCGAATTTCATCGCACCAAGATCCCGCCGCCACGCCACTCAGACCCATCCAGCAGTAATTCTCGAAACCGCCCGGCTCTTAAAAGATTTCGGCGCAAGGCCTTTTGTCGGCGATTCACCAGCCTGGGGCAATGTATTTACCTGCGTAAAGGCTCTAAAGCTCGAAGAACCACTGAAGAAATTATCAGTGCCGGTAAAACAGCTCGACAAACCAAAATGGTGCTGGATAGGAACAAAAAACACTAAAGTCGGCATAAGTTCTGTCGCTCTCGACGCCAATGTAATCATAAATCTGCCAAAGTTCAAATCGCATCAGCAAATGGTTGCGACTTTTGCCGTTAAGAATATGTTCGGCTGTGTCAGCGGTAAGCGAAAGGCTCTGTGGCACTTCAAGAAGGGAGGAAATGCTCAAGATTTTTGCAAACTGCTTATCGACATATTCAAATTTTTGAATCCCGCCTTGACTATCATTGATGCCGTCATTGCGATGGATGGCCAAGGCCCAATTCGCGGCAGAACCAGGCCCCTCGGCTGGCTTATCAGCGGAATCGACCCAATCGCCTGTGAAACCATCTGCGCCAAATTGGTCAGTATCAATCCTGAGAATGTGCCGATTATCAAAACAGCAAGGCAAATAAGTTTCGGCTGCTCGGACCCGGCTAAAATCAAAATCAACGGCGATGATTTTTCGGAAAGTGTGTGCACAGATTTCGAATTAGCCAATCCTATTCCCTTGAGGTTTTCATTACCGCACGTTTGCAAAAGTATCTGTAAACAGATATTACTGCTGGCAAAATCCCTAAAAGTAAGGTAAAAAGATTATGTGAAAGCATTTATACCAGAAGAATGATGAAGAATGATAATGAGGATAAAAGCATTCATCTTTTTGACAGGCTTTGTGGTCATTCTTGCTGCGAACGTGTGCCCAATCAGAGCAGATACAAATTACTTCGACGTTATCAAGATAAGCGAGATACACGAACTGCATATACCAGGCGTGCAGCCGAGCGGAGTGATTGATTGTATCGACTGGTCCGATTCTAACAGAATAGTATTCAACGTTACTGATCATTGGGAAGGAAAATTCTCCCATATCTATGTTGTCGATCCTGAGAGTTGTAATTTGAAGAAGCTAATCTTTGGAAGTCGAAAGTGTACAAAGGCACGATGGATACTGGGTGACAAGATTGGTTACACAGAGAATCACAAGTTGTCAATTATGGACGCTGATGGGAATGACGTATCTGACTTGATGGGTGACGAAGTGAGAAGTGCCTGCCAGAACCCGTGGCTTTTGTCAAGTAAGTATGGTTTGATTCGGGATTGCGGTGCGGAGATAGTATTATTTTCAGGTCAGAAATGCAAGAAGCGAGTAACCATCCCGGAACACAACACGCGCTGGCTTAGGGCGCTGGCCAACTTCACTGGCTTGATTTCTGACGCAGGAGACTTCGCCTTGAGTCAAGAGAGGGTCCAATACAAAATGCTGCTGCAAAGGATAGATTTAAAAGATGGAAAAGTTTATGACCTTGCCCTCTATAGAGACCCATCTTTTTACTCTGGGCGAGATTTCGCCTGCTCTCATGACGGTACTACAATTATATACATCGCAGGTTTTGAAATATGGGCTATGAGTGCTTGGGGCTGCAACAGCCACTGTGTATATCCAGACCCAAATGAATCACGACAATATGGACCGATTGCATTTTCACCTAAAGATGACAAGATAATATTCTCAAGTAGAGAGCTGAAAGGCGACCGAAAATGGCGAATATGGATTGCGAGTTTAGAAAAAGATGTCAGGCCGGCAAAAATCTATGACAAACTGGAAGCAAGCATCATTTCCGAAGCGAGCAATTCACATGCAATTACCACGGATGAGATTCTCAGCCTGGAAAAGAAACACGACCAAAGGATTTCAATACAAGAGGTAAATTTTGACTTAGATATCAAAAAGGAGTTACTTGTAATTCTTCAGCGAGGAAAGGAAAAGGATATTATTGTCTTGGATTATCAAAATAAGCGGTATGTTCCGATCTGGACCAAACGCTGTTTTTACTGGTCTAATATCCAGACTCTCAACATAAATGACACCAATAAGATACAAGCAATTGCTATTCATACAGATAATAGCCACCATGGAATTAAAGATGACTGCCGAATATATAAATTCAATGATGGAACAATGAAGCAAGTTTGGCATCAGGTGCTGACTGATATTTACAATTGTGGCTACAAGGGAAAACTGACACTGAATGACGGCTCTGATTACAAAGATCTTATAGCCACAATAACCATCTACTATCTTAAATCAAGCAGGGGAGGTCAGATCGAACCGAGAGAAGAGATAGAGATACGGTACAAGTGGGATGGTAAACAGTATGTTGGGGATGAAGTAGAACAACGAGTTGCTATTATAATGCAAAAACTCAAAACAGAGTAATCATCCACTTGCACATAATGAAAAACAGAAAGAAATAGAGGGTATTACTTTGACGAAAAAATACCGCTGCTGCGAGCAGGCCAAAAATGAGAATCATCGGTGATGATTTTCCAGAAAGCGTATGTACAGATTTCAAACTGGCCGAGCCTATTCCAATAAGATTTTCTCTACCGCACGTTTGCCGCAGCATTTGCAAACAAATACTACTCCTCACCAAAGCCGCTTTCAAAAAACTCCATTCTGACAAAAGCTAAGCTATCCAATATCTGACGCCAGTGCTGAAAGAAACTTTTCCCTGTCAGCCCGGCTGAACTCCGGTCCATAAAATCTTAAGAAAATCTCTCTTTTAATTTTCGCTTCCGTTATCCCAGGCTGCCGGTTACAAATGGAATTTATCACTATTTGCTTGGCAGCATCATACATAGAACAGCCCATGAGCAAACGCTGCTGGCCGGTTTTACTCATCATTAAATCTCGAAATCGAATAGCAACATCAGGATTTGTATCATTCATTGTGTTGCCTCTTTGTAAATCCTTTTCAAACCCAACTTCAGGCAGATCTTCGGCAGAGACAAACCACATCGGACTTTGTTCTATTAGAACCTGCTTTCTGCGCGAAAACGCAGCGTTCTGATATGCGAAGGACTTTTTAATAATGAAATCTATTTTGATAACATACCGATTGTAGATTAAGTTAAACATGCCCTGGCGAGAAACTTCATCTGCAATCATTTCTCTATTTACGTAGAAATCACTTTCAAAAAGGACGATAAATTTATCAATATCTCCCTGCTTTAATTCTATTACCACGTCTATATCTCTGGTCATCCGTGGTATTGTGTAATAATTTGCGGCGATAGAGCCGGAAACCATATAATTGATGTCAGCTTCTTTTAAACGCTGAGTAACTATCTTCAGAACTTCAAGTTCTTCACTCATACACAACCTTTGTTTAGCGTAGAGTTACGAATCGGCACAAAATAGCATACTATATTATAATTCCCACAACAAGAGATTGCGGCACACTTTTATACTGCAAAGCCCAATTCCTGGAACATTGACAGTCGCTGCTTATTTGGCTAATATCCAGTTCTATGCAGGATAAATCCACAAATATTTTAGGTATTGAGACCAGTTGTGATGAGACTGCCGCGGCCGTTGTTGCCGATGGCCGAATCGTTAAATCTTCCGTAGTGGCTTCGCAAACCAGTCTGCACGAAAAATACGGCGGTGTGGTCCCTGAGATTGCCTCCCGCGCACATATCGAAAAAATATACCCTGTTATAGCAGAGGCAATGGCGCAGGCCGAAGTCGCAAAAGATGATATCAATGCAATCGCCGTTGCCAATCAGCCGGGCCTGACCATTGCTCTGGTCGTCGGCGTTACCGCAGCCAAGACACTCAGCTTCGCCTGGCAAAAGCCCTTAATAGCAATCAATCACCTGCACGCCCACCTGCAGTCGGCGATGCTGTCTGAGGACAATCCGCAATTACCGGCAGTTGCTCTAATCGTATCCGGCGGACACACCTGCCTTTACGATTACCACTCGCCGCTGGAGCCTGTAATATTGGGCCATACCATTGACGATGCCGCTGGCGAGGCCTTTGACAAGGTCGCCACAATCCTCAAGCTCCCCTACCCCGGAGGCCCCAGTATTGAAATGGCCGCTGAAAATGGGAATCCCAAAGCTATAAAATTCCCCCGTTCAATGCTCGGCCGCGATTCGCTGGACTTTTCCTTTAGCGGTATCAAAACAGCAGTGCTGTATTACTGCCGCGGCCAGGATATGAAAGGCGAAAACAAGGTCGATTCGATGAGCGCCCGCCAAATCGCTGATATAGCAGCCTCATTCCAGGCGGCGGTGATTGATGTCCTCGTTAAAAAAACACAGCGGGCCGCTGAAAAAATCGGCGCCAGGACCATCCTTTTAGGCGGCGGAGTCGCAGCTAATAACCAACTGCGAACCAGCTTACAACAGATGTGCGACTCGAATGTCCCGCCCAAAAAACTGCTGGTCGCGCCAAAACAATATTGCACTGACAACGCCGTTATGGTAGCTTCTCTGGCATATTATAAGTTCAAGGCAGGGATTTTTGCAGACTTGACCCTTGAGCCGAAAGCAAGTGGATGAGGTCAAAACCCCGCGTGAAACGCGGGGCTAAATATTTAGCCTGCCGTTTTACGGCAGGTTTTACCACAGGATAATCTACGAGTACCGAGTGATGAACACAGGACAACTAAAAACATTATTAGAGCAGGTTAAAAACGGCGAATTAGATATCGATGAGGCGATTGAGAAACTTCGCCATTTGCCGTTCGAGGATTTAGGCTTTGCGTGTATTGACCACCATCGTCAAATCCGCAGGGGCTTTCCGGAGGTCATCTTCTGCCCCGGCAAAACCACCGAACAAATAATCAAAATCTTCGAGACCCTTGCTGCAAAAGGCAATAACGTCTTAGCTACCAGGGCCGAGCCTGATGTTTTCGAGGCTTTAGCGAAAACAGATAAATTTCCCAAGGCCCGATACGAAAAAGTAGCTAAGGCAATCGTCCTCGAACAGAAAGAGCCTCCCGCCTCTAAGACCATCCTGCCGATAGTTACCGCCGGGACCGCCGATTTGCCCGTCGCCAGCGAAGCGAAAGTTACCGCCGAGATTATGGGCCAGCGGACGGAGCTGATTTGCGATGTCGGAGTGGCCGGCCTGCACCGATTGTTCAAACATCTGCCAAAACTCCAAAGTGCCAATGTCGTAATTGTCGTTGCGGGAATGGAAGGAGCGCTGGCCAGTGTTGTAGGCGGCCTGGTTAGTTGTCCGGTAATCGCCGTGCCGACCAGTGTCGGTTACGGTTCCAGCTTCGAGGGACTCTCGGCCCTTTTGACGATGCTCAATAGCTGCTCTGCCGGCGTTACCGCCGTTAATATCGACAATGGCTTCTCCGCAGCCGTTACCGCAACGCTGATAAACAAAAAGATAGAAGCAAATAATAAATAGCTCCGGCACAAAGGCACAAAGTAAAAAGTATTTAACCTCCGTAAATTCAAAGGCGGATTCGGGGTAACGTATTCACGGCCTTTATCTTCCACCAGCAACTCCGTTGCCCCCGATCACATTGTCAGGTTGGTTGGTCATTTTCGGTTCACTTCGTATTCAGACAACTTCCGTTTATATGGTTTCCAGCTAAACCCGCTTCCCAGTCTTTCTTACAGATAATACTCCAACCGCAATACTTATTAAGTTCTCTTTCAACAGTAGATGAACCACTTCACCGACCGTCTTCTGCGCTACGGACTCATGCACGTGATGACGGCCATGTCCGCTGGTGTCTTATCTACTGATTAATTCGCGTGGCGCAGCTCGGCCTTGGCAATGCTGACCAGAGACCTCAGAGCAGCATTCACCGATTGTTCATCCGGGAAATACTTGGCAACATCAGGTGAAAGGAGGACCAAGTTCGTTCCCTGTTGGAACCGCTTAGCATACTTGCCTCGCACACCACCTTTGAGTTTGGAGAGGTCGTATTCCGGCCGCAAATCATCGGCCATTTTTTTCTTATTTGCCTTCTTCATAATATCTTTGTTCTTTCCGTGTCGTCTTTCTTGCACTAATAATCCGAACGTTGTTTCCGCGGTCTGTGTGCGCGACCATAAGCACCCTCCCAGATCGCGACATTCCCACTGTGATAAACCGGTGTTCCCTCACCGAGTGATTAGGATCGGGATATGTAATCGAGAGGGCATCACCAAGAACCGACGCAGCCTCTTGAAACGACACGCCGTGCTTCTTCAGGTTGCTGTCAGCTTTCTGTGGATCCCATTCGAATTTCATAGCAATACTCTACCAGATTGCTTCTTCTTCGTTGCTTTAGACCCTGCGTCGCACCCTTTTGGGACAAAGACCATCCGGCAGTTCCTTAGCTTTGAGCAGTTGTTTGTAAAGGCGCACGGCCGCTTTTTGGACAACACCTTCAATTTTGTCCAGATATCTGGCATGCCATTCCAGTTCAGCTTCGTGGTCAACCATCTGGATTAGCAGATCGCGGCAGTCTTCGGTTAACCGTTCATCGAAGACGATCCCCTGCAAAGGAAGCAGCAGAGGACAACTGTAACAACGGCGGCCCCACACAACCTCGCATAGGAGCTTGCTGCTTTCCTCGTCTTTCCTATCCCCCTCTTCCCATCCCTGATACCGCACGGTCATGTTGCCAAGCTTATCAGCCAGCGCCTCGGGCAGCTTGACCTTCTCTTCAATCTTCTGTTTCAAAACAATCCTCCTTTCTGGTGCTAATTTCATTATAGCGGCGAGCGAACTCCTTTAGTCTTGCTATGGGACCAACCTCGCCACCTACCGCCAGTTTCAGCGGCGGCGGTACGACGTCCGCTGTGACGATTTGTTAGGCTTTTAATTATTTATATACCGAGATTTAGAATTCGACAAATTCTTCTGGATAATGTGACATATCCAATTTCTCTTGTTCAGGAATCAGCCGTATTCCCCACTGTTGCATCGCTAATGCACCAAAAAGAATTTCAATGGGAGTTCCATTTTCATCATTTCCAATTTCATCGATAACCATCGCGTGGGTGGATATTCGTCGTCCTTCTATTTCAGCCTCTAAAAGTGCTGTTTCAGTTGTTTCTTTAACCTCCCCACCTATCGCAGATCGAAACGGTTTTTTGATTCTTGAAGTTACCAATAATGAGGACACTGAGTGAACAACATATGTATTCCGTGCACCTGTATCAAATAATGTCCAGCATTCTCGTCCATTGACTTTGATCATTTGACGTATTCGTCCCATTGTAAGCCTCGTCATTAAATTTATGAAGCCCAACTATATATTACTTGATTCCATATAACACGCTCGTGGAACAATCATCATTATATAAATTCCAATCCACTCATCAAGAATTTTTTTGCGATTCCTGGGGAACTATCAGCGTATCTGCTGATATTCTTGCTCGATACTTTCCAATTAGAATATTTCTTTAATTAAATCGCCTTTGTTTATTTTGAAATGGACAGCGATATCGCTCAAGATACTACTCAACGTGCCTATTTTAAGGTATTTATGGGCAGGGATAGTGATATGGTGTTCACCTTTCTCAGTAGTTGTAAGCCGTATGTGACTGCCGGTTTGTCGGGTTATTTCATAGCCGTATTTTTTAAGAAGTTTTGCGAGTTCTTCGCCGCTGATTTCTCGGGGAAGATTCATATTGCTATTACTTCATCTTTTACTATGTGTAAGCGTACAATATGTGGAATTTCCTTTGCATCAAAGTGGCATTTTACAGCATCTTTGATATTTTCTTTTAACTCGTCTAATGTTTCACCTTCGGTATAAATAGAGTAACCGAGAGATTTGGCGGTGTAACCACCCTCATCAGAATTTTCAACGATAAATATAATTTCACTCATAGGTTTTAATCTCT